>JAVQWE010000027.1:0-13298 GCA_033579175.1 Phycisphaerales bacterium
CGGGCAGCTTGAAGGTCCCCCCGATGGCCAGACATTTCTTGATCCGTGAATCCCGATGGACGGATGAATAGAACCCCACCGACCGCTGGATTTCCGCGACCAGGTCCGCAAACACCGGGCGCATCGCCTGGAAAATCTGCCGGGCATACTTGCTGGTGGCCGCGTTGCGCTTCAGTTCTTCGGCCTTGGTGAAGTTGAGCTTGAAGGCCTTGGTGAGCGTTTCGGTGAAGTTATTCCCGCCGATCGGAATGGACCGCAACCAGATGCTGTTTTCATCGGCGATGATCAGGTCGGTGTTCTCGGCCCCCAGGTCGATGAGCATGGTGGTGCCCCGGAGTCGACCATCGTGATACATGGCGTTGTACACTGCCAGGGGCGAAAGCTGCACGACCTGCACGTTCATGTCGAAGTCGGTGAAGAACTTGATGTGCGAGGCCAGCAGCTCCTTGCGCATGGCGAAGATTCCCACCTCGACATCCGGTGATTCGGGGTTGCGGAAAAGCTGGTAGGTCCACTCCACGTCATCCAGCGGGAAGGGAATCTGCTGGATCGCTTCAAAACGGACGATTTCCGGAATCTTCTTTTCCTCCACTGGAGGCAGCTTGATGAAGCGGGCAAAACTCTGCTGACCGCTCACCGAAACGGCTACGGTGCTTCCCTTCATCGGATGCCGCTGGATAAACGCGGCCAGGGCACTCTGGATCAGCCCCTCCCGATTGTCGCCGGAGGCAGAGAGGACGGTCTCGTGCTCGATGATTTCGAAATCGTCTACACGGAGCTGCTCACCCTCACGTACCAGCTTGACGGCCTTGAGGGCGCGGTTGCCGATGTCGATCCCCCAGGCGGAACGGGCGCTTGCCATAGGTGTCACTCCGGATCAATCGGTGTTGTCAGGTCCTGAGGCTGCTTCGCCGGGCTTCCCCAGCCGCGTAGTTGTAACCGCTGGGTTTCCGGGCGGCAACAATCTGCCGGAACAGGCACAATCCCACACCCTCCCGCCAGTGCAGCACCCGTCGACGATGGCTACAATCCCTCCCCGGAAGGTTATGACGATCTGGAAGCCCGAAAGTTCTGCTTCATGCGTACTTTTTCCGTTCAGGTTCTCGGTTGCCGGGTGAATCACTACGAAGGGGAGCAAATCGCCTATTTGCTTCGCGATCGGGGGTTGGTGCAGGTGGCGGACCCGTCGGCGGCCGATCTGCGGGTTGTCCACACCTGCAGCGTGACCCACGAGGCCGCCCGGAAGAGTGCTCAGCTTGCTCGGAGGATGACCCGCCTGCCCGCGCCGTCCAAGGGCAGGACCTTGCCCCCCGGAGATCGGGCAAAGACCGTCGTTACCGGCTGCTGGGCCACCAGCGACCCGACGACGGCCGGGGGCATCCCCGGCATTGATGCCGTCATCAGCCATCACGAGGACCTGCCCGGCCGCCTTCATACCCTGCTTGACCACTGGCTTGTGCCTGATGCCGGCGGGGGGCGGTCCATCCGCCTGCCGGTGCTGCAGAGCCCCCCGGCCGCCCATCAACGCGCGTTTCTCAAAGTGCAGGATGGATGTGACGCACACTGCACGTACTGCATTATCCCCCGATTGCGCCCCCGGCTGTCGAGCAAACCTGTCGAAGAGGTGGTGCAGGAGGCACGCGAACTGGTTGCTCGCGGCCATCAGGAAATCGTTCTGACGGGCATCTTTCTGGGTGCCTACGGACAGCCCACGGCGTTACGCCGCAGGCAGCCGCGGGCGTCGGAAGATTCAATGATCTGCCTGATTGAGGCGCTGTGTACTCGTGTTGACGGGCTGAGACGTCTGCGGCTCAGCTCGCTGGAGCCGGGCGACATAACTCCCCGTCTGATTCAGGTGCTCTCCTCCTGCCGGCAGGTCGTGCCGCATTTTCACCTGCCCTTGCAGAGCGGGTCGGACGCCATTCTGCGGCGGATGAACCGTCAGTATCGGCGGAAGGATTATCTGCTGATGGTCGATCAACTTCGCGCCGCTTTCGACCGCCCGGCGATCACAACCGACATCATCGCCGGCTTTCCGGGTGAAACCGAGGCCGACTTCGCTCAGACACTCGATCTCGTGGAGCAGGTTGAATTTGCCCACATCCACGCGTTCCCGTTCTCACCGCGCCCCGGCACCGCCGCCGGACGCTGGAAGGACAGATTCCTGCCGGCTGCGGTTGTGCAGCGGCGGATGTCAGAGCTGCAACGCCAGTCGCAGCGGCACAGCCTCGCGTTTCGGCAGCGGTTTCTGGGGCAGACGGTTGAGGTACTGGTGGAGCGGGGCTGGTCGACGACGATGCGCCACGGCCGGTGTGAGCGATATTTTTCGGTCTGTTTCGCCGGTGATACCGCCCGTCCGGGCGACCTGATCCCCGTGCGGGTCGAGCAGGTCACGCTGCAGGGCACCTGGGGCAGCGCCGTCACCGCGGACGGGGCCAGGGCACGATAAACAGGACGTGTTCCTGAAGTTCGCTTTTTCCCTGACTGATCAGGAAGGCATGGCCGATGCTCAGCGGCCATGCGGCTTCGGGCGAGGGACCAATGACGATGAAGCTCTGATAGGGCACATCCAGGCGCAGGTTGCAGGGGAGGAGCATTTCAGGGCTGACATACTGGATTTCCGGTCGTTCCTCGTGCAGAACGCTGAATTCAAGTCGTTTGCGTTCACTGCGCACTACGGGTGAGACGGTCAACCGCATGGCTCCGGCACGCCGGGGGGTGGGCTGAAACGAAATGCTGAAGAGATTGTCGCTGCGGTCGAAGGAACGACCCACCAGGGTGTTGCGCTGATCAAAGTGAAAGATGTTCTGGAAGGGGATGTTGTCTTTCATGGGGATTTCGACGTTGCGCGAATCGCGTCCGATCAGCACCGATTGTGTCGAGGTGGCCGGATGCTGCTCGATCAGGCTTTTGAAATAGTCCCAGTCGGCGATCGAAGCCTCGCCGACGCGGAGGCCGTTGCGCTGCAGGACATCGTACGTGGCCGGATCGAGAATCTGTTCGTTGAGTTTCTGCCAGAATTCGGCGTTCTGACTGACGGCGCCGTAGGGCAACGTCAGCCGGTGGATGTCAACATAGAAAATGACATCCACGGAGGGACGGGGATCGCGCGGCGCTGTCGGGTCGGCAGGCGCAGGGGGCACAAAGGGCGATTGTTCCGGTCCGGCAGGCGTTGGGACCCGCGCCGCCGGCGAAGGGGGGCGCGCCGCCCGATTGACGGGCTGATCCTGACTGGGAGGCAGCGGGGTCGGCCGGGACGGCTGCGGGGCGCCGCACCCGGAATTCAGCAGAAAGCAGGGCACCAGCCACAACAGCAGCAAGCAACAAGGCTGGCGAAGAAGGGAGGAACAACAGCCGGCGGGTCGCTTCATTCTTGAATGGTCTGAATCAGCAGATCCAGCCCGCGGTCGAGGGTTGGACGATCGATGTTGATCGGGGGGGCGATCCGGATGATTCGCTGCCCCGTGAGGTTGGTCACCAGCCCGCGTGCCAACGCCCGTTCAACGAACTGCGAGGGAGGCGCGGCCAGTTCCACCCCCAGAAACAGCCCACGTCCCCGGACGGCCGCCACACGCCCCCCGCCGCGGGTTTCGTCGCGGAGGCGGCGGATGGCGTGTTCTCCCAGCTCGGCGGCTCGGGAGACGAGGTTTTCGCGCTCAATCACGTCCAGTACGGTGCGGGCGGCGGCCATACAGATCGGGTTGCCTCCGATCGTGCAGCCGTGCTTGCCGGGGGTCAGGAGGTCGGCCAGCGCGGGCTTGGCAAACATGACCCCCACCGGCAGCCCACCCCCAATGGCTTTTCCGAGCGTGAGGATGTCCGGTTGGACGACCGCACCGGCCGGATCGACGAAATGCTGATGCCCGAACCATCGTCCGGTCCGACCGCACCCGGTCCAGACTTCGTCGAAGATGAGGGTGATGTTGCGCTGATCACACAATTTCCGTAATTCGATGGCAAAATCGAGCGGCAGGGGGTGGATTCCCCCTTCCCCTTGGATGGGTTCGACGATGACGGCGGCGGTTTCGTTGTCCGCCGCTGCCGACAAATCCCCCAGATCCCCCAGATTCACCTGTGTGAATCCCGGCACCGCCGGTTCGAACCCCGCCTTGACCGCCGGGTTCCCCGTGGCGGCGATCATCGCCAGTGACCGGCCGTGAAAACTCCGATGGAACGAAACCACCTTCCAACGCCTCGGGCTGGCCGTCGAACCTCGCAGACGCGCCAGCTTCACCGCCGCTTCATTGGCTTCCAGCCCGCTGTGGCAGAAGAAGGCTTTTCCGACAAACGCCAAACGGTTCAGCCGTTCGGCCAGTTCCACCTGCGGTTCGGTGTGGAACGTGTTGCCCACGTGCCACAATTGACGTGCCTGATCGACGACGGCCGACACCAGCGCCGGATGGGCATGTCCGATCACAGCTCCCCCGAATCCGGCGAAGAAATCGATGTATTCCCGACCGGTGGAATCCCACAGGCGTGCTCCCTCCCCTCGCACCATGGCCACTGGCAGGCGCGCGTAATTCCCGATCAGAACTCGATTGGCCCGATCAATCAGCGAGAGTTCCATCGTACTTGCACTTCCGGTTCAAAAGATAGCAGATGCCCGAAGGCTTTGACACCGCCGCCGTCAAGCCCTAGCCTGCGGCATTCCACGGTTTTTCCGAGGAATCTGCAAATGCCGCTGAACATGATTTACGAAAAGGATGCCCCGCTGGACGGGCTGCAGGGCAAGACCGTCGCCATCATCGGCTTCGGCAGCCAGGGTCACGCTCATGCTCAGAACCTCCGTGACAGCGGGCTGAGGGTGATTGTTGCCAATCGCCGGGACTCGGCCAACGGCCGGCTCGCCATCGAAAAGGGCTTTGATCCGCTGAGCATTGAAGAAGCCGTCCGACAAGGCGATCTACTGATCCTGACGCTGCCCGACGAGGTGCAGCCTGCCGTGTATGAAAAGAGCATCCGTCCCCACCTTCGCCCGGGGCAGGCGCTGGGATGCACGCACGGGTTCAACATTCATTTCCGGACGATCGTGCCCCCCGCGGACGTGGACGTGCTGATGGTGGCTCCGAAAGGCCCGGGGCATCTGGTGCGCAGCGAATTCGAGAAGGGCGGCGGCGTGCCATGTCTCCTGGCGATCCATCAGGACGCCACCGGGAACGCGCGGCGGATCGGTCTGGCCTGGGCCAGGGGCGTGGGGGGAGCACGATCGGGAATCATCGAAACCACATTCAAGGACGAGTGCGAGACAGACCTGTTCGGCGAGCAGGTGGTGCTGTGCGGAGGCCTCTCGGCCCTGATCAAGGCAGGTTTCGAGACGCTGATTGAAGCAGGCTATCCCCCGGAAATGGCTTATTTCGAATGCGTCCACGAAGTGAAGCTGATCGTAGACCTGATTTATCAGGGCGGGCTGGAGTACATGCGCTACAGCATCAGCAACACCGCCGAATACGGTGACCTCACCCGTGGCCCGCGCGTGATCACCCCCGCAGTGAAAGAGGAGATGAAGAAGATCCTGGCCGAGGTGCAATCCGGGCAGTTCGCTCGCGAGTGGCGGGCGGAATACGAGGCCGGCCTGCCCAATTTCAAGCGGCTGTACGAAGCCGACCGCAACCATCCGGTGGAGGTCACCGGCCGGCGCCTGAGGAAGATGATGAGCTGGCTGAACGCCAAGGAACCTCCGCCCGCCTGAGAATGCAGCGCCGCGCCCCCCGGCTCGACGTCGAATTCGAGTCCTGACCCCCCGTCGAGGCACCACCGGGTGCCGACATGTCAGCCAACGCCCCGTTTTTTGGCGTACAGACGCGTTTCACGGGCGCGGCCGATCGCCTGCGGGGGACGAATAGCAGGTCAACCGTCCCTCCCGGAGGAAACCGAACAGCCACTGCCCGTTAGTCTGAGCAAACTCGGCAGCCAGCGAAGAGGCCGCCGACACCGCGGCGATCACCCCGATGCGCGCCGCCAGGGCTTTCTGCACGATCTCGAAGCTCGCCCGGCCGCTCACCAGCAGAATCTGCCGGTCCAGAGGAAGCAACCGGGTCGAAGCGGCATGGCCGATCAGCTTATCCACGGCATTGTGCCGGCCGACATCCTCGTACAACGCCAGCAGGCTGCCATCGCCGCTGAACAGCGCCGCCGCATGCACACCCCCGGTCTGATCGAACAATGGCTGTGCGGCGCGCATCTTCGCTGGCAGCTGGCACAGGACATCGACCGACGGAGCCGCCACCGTCTCAAGCGGGGAGAAAAGGCGCCGAAGCGATTCGATGGTGGTCTTCCCGCACAGGCCGCAACTGGAGGAGGCAAACACGTGGCGCGTCAGGCGCTGAAAATCCACCGGCACTTCCGGGCGGAGAACGACATTGATCACGTTTCCACCGTCTTCGCGCAGGCACGGATCAACCGAAATCACGTCATCGATCGAACGAATTACCCCTTCCCCGATGAGAAACCCTAAGGTCAGTTCGCGGTCGTGCCCCGGCGTGCGGAGGGTGACGCTGATCGGCCGCCCGCGAACGCGGATTTCCAGCGGCTCTTCAATTGCCAGGTGCTCCTGCACCTGCGAAGTAACCCCCCGGCTGTTCAGCCGCTGCACCGGGCGCTGAATGGAACCGGTCGTCTCCACTGCCGCCTGCTCCGCCGACACGGGCACACCCCGTCTGATTACCCGCCGGACTGGGGGCGCGACGCGCCGCACTGCCAGCATTCCGTGAACTGCGGATCGATCTCCTCTCCGCAGGTGGGGCATTTCCAGGTTGCGCCCTGTGGACCGGGCCAGTCCTTGAACCGCGCAAGTGCCGTCATCGCCGCATCGTAATCTTCGTCGCGCACCCAGAGCGAAGGCAGCGTTTCAGCGCTGGCCACCATTTCACCGATCACGTTTGCCAGCGCCGCCGGCTGTATGACCGACTCAATCCCGGCTTCGTCCAGAAACAGACGCGCCAGGTGGGCTTCGATCTCGTTGGCCGCCGAGTAAACCTGCCTCATCCGCGCCTTTCTGCCTCGATGCGCACCACGGTATTGTAGTCGGGCACGCCGCCGACGGGGTCCACCCTTCCCCCGCCGATCAGCACATTTCCTTCCGGCCAGTGAACCTGCACATTTCCCGGGGCGATGGCGGACAGGAACACCCGCGCGGGCATCTGGCCGACATCCGATCGCAGGATCACGCGGTCGCCGTGGCGCAAGTGCAGGGCCGCGGCGTCATCGGGGTTGATCAGGACGGCATCGCGGGGAGCACCGGTCAGCGGATCATGATCTTCAAAAACGATGGTGTTGAACTGCTTCCCGCGGCGGGTGCTCAGCCGCAAGGCACCGGGTGGAAGCGGGCGGTGGGGCAGGGGAACCGGCCGGAGCCGGGCGCGGCCATCGGGGGTATTGAACCGACCGCCATCGCAAAGCCGGGGCCCGCCGATCTGGAACGAGTCGCCGGTGGCCCGGAGGGCCTCGATTCCGGCATATTCGGGGATGATGCGCGAGATTTCCCGTCGGATCGCCTCGCCGCTGTCGCACCCCAGGCGCTGGGCGCGTTCGGGTCGAGCCGCGGCGGCAATGTCACGAAGGATGCGCCACTCGGCCCGAGCTTCACCCACGGTGCGGGGCAGGCAGGGGCTGAACATCACGCGACGTTCCGTGCTGGTTTGCGTGCCGCCACCGTCCTGCTCATATCGCGTCTGCGCCGGCAGCAGCAGCACATCGCCGTTGGCCGGCAGCAGCATCTGATCGGTCAGGATAATGTCCTGATGAACCCGCAGGCCCAGGCGCGATAGAGCCGTGGCGACATATTCCGGCTCCGGCAGGGTTCGCAGGAAGTTGCCGCCGACGCAATAAAGCACATCCAGTTCCCCGCGATGGGCCGCTTCAACCATCTCCGGTGCCGACAGCCCCCGGCAGGCGGGCACCTCAAAGCCGTAAGCCTCTGACAGGCTCCGGGCATTTTCCTCGTTGATGGGCTTGCCACCGGGGAACGCCGTCGCGTAAGCCCCCATCTCCGCTCCCCCTTGCACCCCCGAATGCCCGCGGATGGGCATAACGCCGGTATTGGCTCGACCGATGCAGCCCCGAACCAGCGCCAGATTGAGGATTGCCTGCACGGCATCTCCACCGAACGAATGCTGTGTGATGCCCATACTCCAGACGAAAACCGTCCGGGGAGATTGATGCAGCAACTGGGCAAATTCCTGCATTCTCTGAGACGAAAGCCCGGATTGCCGCTCGAGTTCTTCCATGGCAAGCGAGGCGACGTACTCGCGAAGTTCCTCGGTACCGACGACATGATCGCGCAAAAATGGCGCGTCTTCCCACCCCTTCTCGAAGAGAATCCGGATCACGCCGTTGAGAAAGGCGATGTCGCCTCCATGCGAGACGGCAAACCAGTGATCGGCGATCCGGCTGCCGAACACGGCGCTGCGCAGGTCCGAAGGCACGTAATACCGTTGCATCCCCGGCTCAAAATGGGGGTTGACCAAGGCCACCCGGGTGCCCAGCCGGCGCGCCTGCACGAGGTACTTCATCGCCACGGGCTGATCGTTGGCGGGGTTGGAGCCGAAAAAGACGATCAGGTCCGCGCCGTACCAATCCCGGTACGAACAGGTGCTGGCGGCGTAGCCGAGGGTGGCCTTCATCGCTCCGGTGGAAGGCGAATGGCACAAACGTGCGGCATTGTCGATGTTGTTGGTGCCCAGATAGCGCGCCACCTTCTGGGCGACGTAATAGACCTCGTTGGTGATTCCCCGCGAGGTCAGGTAAAACGCGAGCCGCGACGGATGAGTCTGCCGGATGCATCTGGCGGCCAGGTCGATCGCTTCTCCCCAGTCAATCCGGCAGAAACCCGGATCGCCCCGACGGCGCAGCATCGGATATGCCAGTCGGCCCAGCAGGCGCAGCTGCCGGTTATCGAGCCGTTGCAGTCGGGCCACGTCCGACAGCAGGGCAGGGTCCATCGCGGGCATCGTGTTCAGACGGAGCAGATTCAGCCGGGTGGTGCACAGGTGGATGCCCCGCAGGGTCCAGTCATGCAGTCCGGCCACGCCCAGGGCGCAGCCATCGCACGCACCGTATTTCAGCAGTTTCCAGGCGTAGGCGAGATTGTCGCGGTTCTCCCAGCCGACCCGCAGCATGTCGCGGAAATGGGTGGGCTTGGTCTGTCCCAGCCCGAAGGGAACGAGCACGCGCAGGCGATCCTTGAGGCTGGCGCGGGAGACAGGCGGCATCGGGCGACCGGCTCGGCCGGATCAATTGGGCCCCGTCGGATTCGAACCGACAACCAAGGGATTATGAGTCCCCTGCTCTGACCGTTGAGCTAGAGGCCCGCTGCAGGCGGATTGTCCATCCTCGCTTCGGGCATCGCAATCCGCCGCCGGTTCACTGCAATTCCCATTTTACCTCGCCGCCGACGATCGTGTGGGTTGCACGTCCCCTGACCATCATGCCATGAAACGGACAGTTGCGGCTTCGCGAGCGGAACTGCTCGACATCGATGGTCCAGGCGAGATTGGGGTCGATGATCGTCACATCCGCCGCCGACCCGGGTCGGAGGGTGCCCCGATCCAGCCGGAGGATTTGTGCCGGTCGGGTGCTCATCAGCGCGATCAGCCGCATCCAGTCGATGTGGCCGGGTTCCACCAGAGCCTTGATGTACAGCGCCAGCGCCGGTTCAAGCCCGAGGATTCCGAACGGTGCCAGAGGGAATTCCAGCTCCTTTTCCTCCGGCAGATGGGGCGCATGATCGGTGGCGAGGATGTCGATCGTGCCATCCGCCACGCCGTCAATGCAGGCGCGGACGTCGGCAGCAGTGCGGAGGGGGGGGTTCATCTTGTAGTTGGTGTCGTAGCCGCTGCGTCGGACGTCCTCATCGGTCAGAAGAAGATGATGGGGCGTGACCTCGGTGGTGACGGGCAACCCGTCGCGTTTGCCGCGGCGGACCAGCTCGACACTGAACGCCGTCGAAATGTGCTGCACATGGTAGCGCGTGCCGATGGTGCGGTTCAGCAGCAGATCGCGTGCGATCATGAGCTGTTCTGCCTCGGCCGGAATGCCGCTGAGCCCCAGCACGGTGCTGACCAGCCCTGCGTGCATGGACCCTCCCGACAGCGCCGGGTCTTCGCAGTGCTGCATGATCAGCCCGTCGAACATTTTCACATATTGCAGGGCCTTGCGCATGACCGACGAATCGGCCACGCCCACTCCATCATCACTGAAGGCGATAGCGCCACGGGAGTGCATGCTGGCCAGTTCGGCCAGTTCCCGTCCCTGCCGACCTTTGGTAATAGCCCCCACCGGATGGACGCGCGCCAGCCCGACGCGCTCGCTTTCGCGCAGCACGAATTCGATCTGCGCTTCATTATCGAGTGCCGGGCGCGTGTTGGGCATGCAGCAGATGGTGGTGAAGCCCCCCGCCACCGCCGCAGACGCGCCCGAGGCGATGGTTTCCTCTTCCTCGTCGCCCGGTTCGCGCAGATGGACGTGCAGGTCGATCAATCCGGGCACAACCAGCCGGTCGCGCGCATCAATTACGCGATCGACTTTTGCTCGCGGAGACAGGTCCGTCCCAAGACGTGCGATCTTCCCGTCTTCGATCAGCAGGTCGCCGCGCTGCTGCAGCATTTGGGAGGGGTCCAGCAGGGTTCCAGACTGAATCAGCAGAGATGGCATGGGCGGTGTCACCGAGGCAGGGCTTTCATACCGACTGACGCGAGGAATTTCGAGTCGGGCAGACCTTTGCGCAAGTCGTTTGGGCGGGATGGGTTGTGGCTTCGCATAAGTGTTTGTCAGATCGAGGTTTATCGCAGAATGAGCAGCCCGTCGGACCGGTGTTTTGCCGGTCGAGCAATCCACGACGGCGGAAACTGGGGAACCCTGCCGAAAGCGGCGATTGTAACTCTTTGAGAATCCGATGGTTATGAACCGCAGGTGGGGAGTTGGGCGCGCTGCGGGTGCTCACAACGGCGCACCGCCGCCTTCGGAAGCGCAGGATCGATGGCCTCAGTCGGCAGTCGCCTGTCTCCGGTCAAGCAAGGGCAAAGGTGCGGGAGCCGTCATGATCGGGACCGGGAACAAAGTGCCCGTTCCGGTGTTCCAGGTCCTTCGGCCAAATCAGTGGCCAAGTAAGGGATTACTCAAGAATCTCATCGACATCGCTCCCTCCCAGCAGGGTGTCGGAGCCGTCGCTTCCGATGAGGGTGTCGCGTCCACCGAAGCCGAAGAGCCGGTCATCCCCGGATCCACCGTCGAGGGAGTCGTTGCCGCTGCCCCCGTCCAGAACGTCGTCGTCGGCATCACCCAGGAGCGTGTCCTCCCCGCCGAAGCCGAAGAGCGTGTCATCCCCGCTTCCCCCGCGAAGGAGGTTGTCGCGTCCGTTGCCGAAGATGCGGTCCGAGCCGCTTTGGCCGGCCAGATCGGAGCTGGCGCCTGCGGTGGATAGCAGCCGGATCGTATCGTCTCCGCCGCCGGCCAGCACAGCGACGCGGCGCACGTTGCGAGCCGGGAAGGTGGTGGAGATGCCGTTGATCGAGGCGCGCACGCGCGCTCCCGGGGCGTCGGTGATTTCGATGGTTTCGGGCAGTTCGCTCCCTTGCACCAGCAGGGTGCCCGAGCCGGAGATTCTCACCGAAGGGGCGGTGCTCGTGCCGATCAGCCGCGCCACGGTGGTTCGGCTCTCGAACGTGTCATCCGGGTTCTGGCGTTGGGAGAAAGCCGTAAAGACGATCTTCCCGTCAGGCGCGACCGCCGCATCGGCCAGCCGGTCGCCGGCAAACAGGTCCACGCGGGCCACGGCGTCGGTGGCAAAGGTGGGATCAGGGCTGCCGTCGGGCAGGACGCGTGCGACGAAGGCGTCGATCTGATTGATCGTCTGCCCCCCGCAGAAGCCTGCCACAAGGAATCGGCCGTCGGCGCTGACCAGGAGATTCCGCAGCACCGGATTGGGACCGGGGATGGGCAGCCGGGCCGATCCGGATGCCGCAAACGTGCCGTCCAGGCCTCCATCGTGGTTGAGTCTTCGCAACTGAACGTTATCCAGCCGGCCACCGATGCTGGCGACCAGGAGCCGTCGATCGCTCAGCGGCAGCAGCTGCGCTTCTGAGGGGCCGGTGAGATAGACCCGTCCGTCCCCGCCGAAGGTCTTGTCCAGAGAGCCGTCGGGGCGGAGCCGAAACACGCCGATCTCGTCACGGAATCCACTGACAAACTGCGAAGCCACGATGGTTCCATCGGTCCGCACCGCCAGCGAGCTGACCGTGCCGCTGCGTCCATCAGCGACGAGTTCGGCCACACCGTCGTTGCTGAAGGTGCGGTCTGATGATCCATCGGAGTTCAGTCGGACGACAGCGTTGGTGCAGCCCAGCAGCAGGCGTCCGTCGGGTTGACTGGCGATGACGCGCGCCGGTCCGATGCCGGGGTGATCCTGAAGCACGCGGATTCCACCGGTGCCGAAGGTGGGGTCTGGCGATCCGTCTGGTTGGAGCCTGGTGACGACGGCCAGTTCAACCCCGTTGCGGAGGGTTCGTCCGGTGGCGAGGATCGTGCCGTCCGGCTGCACAAGCAGGTCGGCAACGCTGTCGCCCTCACCAAAGTCAATTCGGCGCAGCCCGAAAGCGGTATCGCTGGAGCCATCCACCTGCAGGCGCAACAGATAAAAATCGCGTTGGGTGAGCGGGTCGGTGGCGGTGGTCTGGGCCGCCAGCAGAATCTTTCCGTCCGGTTGCACGGCAACGGCCCGGGGTACCAGTGGGGGGGAAAGGTCTGCAACGAGCCGTCCGGCATCGGCGAAGGCCGGGTCGAGCGTGCCGGCGAGCAGCATTTGCCGGGGTTCCAGCGTTTCCAGAGCCTGATGGATCACGTTGGCAAGCCTCCGCAAGGCAGAACGACGGTCGGCAGGGGGAAGACCCGATACATATCGGCAAACCCGGGGGATTGACTGCACTGCTTTTCAGCGCCAATCCAGGTTCCCGGGGTGTTCGGCGGCGCTGCGCCGGGGCCATCGAGGCGCGCAGCGCCGCGAAAGGAAAAAATTTCACTGATGTTTCGCGAATCCTGAACCGCAACTCGGGTTCTCGCTGGGGCGCGCTGCGCCCGGCGTGCCGCCGCCGCGCAGCGCACCTGAAATCAGTGAGCCTGTCCCACGCCGCCGTCGACAGCGGCCCGCAGGCAATCGTGGCAGGCTCCACGACGTACGCTGCGGGACGCATCACCGTCCCGGTGGACGGGTGCTGCGGAACGGAACCGGAGTAACCGTCCCTCAGAACGTCGCGAGATACCGGGGCTTGCCGATTTCGATGGTGCCAAATGAGAACCCGTGACGG
>JAVQWE010000028.1:0-12887 GCA_033579175.1 Phycisphaerales bacterium
AACCGTGACTATGAGCCGGAGGTAGCGCATCGCCCGATATTTCTTATCGGACGCCGGCGGTAACGAGCATCAGCCCCATCCGCCCGGGCTCAATCCAGCCTGGCCTGCAATCGCGAAATAGCCTGTTCGGTCTCTTCCAGTTGCCTGGAAAGGACCTTGCGGTCTTCTTTGCCGGCAGCCAGCGTCAATCGACGTCGGAGTTCTCGAGCCTCGGCCTCCAGACGCTGAATCTCTGCCATGACTTCTGCCTGCGGGTTGTAGACAGCGCTCATCGGGAACCTCGAGATCGTCAAGCACCCGGTGGTTCACCCGGATTGTACGCCGCCGCCTATATGGGGTTCAACCCTCACACCTGGCGATCAGGCAATCGGCGCGCGGGCACACCGGCGACGACTGTGTTTTCGGCCACATCCTCCAGCGCGACCGCTCCTGCACCCACGGTGGCCCATGGGCCGATTGACAGGCATTGAATCACCCGCGCCCCCAGGCCGATGAGGGCCCCTTCCCCCACCCGCACCCGTCCGGCCAGCGCCGCGGCCGGGCAGACGTGCGCGGCGCGGCCGATCTCGCATTCGTGGTCCACCACCGCGCCCGTGTTGACGATCACCCCATCGTCAATCCGGGCTTCCGTACCGATCACACTGCCGGGGGCAACCACGACATTCAGCCCCAGACGAGCCGACCTGCTCACCACTGCCGCCGGGTGCACGGCGTTGCACAATTTCATGCCCGCCGCGATGACCCGGTTCATGTATTCCAGGCGGACCCGGTTTTCCCCGATCGCCACGATCGCGCCACTCACCCCGCTTCGCTTCAACTTCGTCAGCAGGTTGACGTGCCCGAGCACTTTCCTGCCGGCCACGGTCTTGCCGGACAGCGATTCGTCGGCGTCGAGGAATCCCACCACGCGAGTTTTGCGATGGTGCTGGAGAATCTCCAGCACCACCCTGCCGTGCCCGCCGGCGCCTATGATCACCACGTCCATGCCATCGTTATCGGACGCCCCGCGGTCGGGAGTTCAACTTGCGTCCCGGTCTGGTGACCTCGGGAGAGAAAGAACCTCCCCGAAGGTCGCACCGGCGCGTATAACTTCGCTGTGTCCGAACAGGCGCTGATCGAAACTCTGCGCAATCTGCCGGCCGTGGGCCAACTCATCAAGGACCGCGGCTATCGGCAGGTCTGGCGGTTCGAATTGCACGGCCGGGGGTATTACCTCAAATGGTATCCATCCGAAGGATCCCGGCTGAAATGGCTGCTGGCCGGCAGCCCGGCGGTGACCGAATTCACCCGCCTGATCGCACTGCAGAAGGCGCGCATCCCCTCGCCACGGGCCATCGCCGTGCTGCGCGGATTCACCCTGAATGGTCGCCGCGGCGACGCCGTCATTCTCGAGGCCATTGAGCCTTCGATCCGACTGGACCGTTATCTGGAACAATGCGACCTGAATGGCGGCATCATCCCCAACCGTCGGCAATTGGCGGCAGAGTTGATCGATCTGGTGTACTCGCTGGGCAGGGCACGTCTGGGGCATGCCGATCTGCACCTGGGAAACATCCTTCTCAGCAATGGCAGGCTGTATCTGCTGGACGGTTATTCGGTCCGCACGGGGGGACTGAAGCTCCGTCATGTGATGATGCTCGGGCACTCGGTCGCGCGATGGGCCAGCCGAGCAGACATGGTTCGGGGATGGCGCAAGCTGATGGCCACGAGCGGAACGCCCCCTTTGCAGAATTCGCTGGACTCCCGGCTGTATCGGAAGCTCGTGAGGCGCACCCTTCGCGAAAACACCTACTTCGGACGACTCAACTGCGATGGTTTCCGTGGGCAGTTCGTCAAATCCATGCCGTCGCGGCGGTGGTGGTGTCCGGCCAGCGCGTTGCAGGTGACGGCGGAGGACTGGATCCGTGAATGGCCCGCCATTCGTCAGGGAATCGAGCAGGATCGCTTCACGGTGATCAAGCGGGGCGACAGTGGCGATGTCCTTGCGGCAACGGCACACCTGGGCGGAACCGACGTTGAGATCGTGATCAAGCTGCCACGGCGCAAGAGCCTCTGGAAGCACCTGAACTCCATCGGGCGCCGCAGCCGCAACCGCAGAACCTGGATCAAGGCCTGGAAGCTGAACCTCCGCAATTTCGCCGCCGAATGGCCACTGCTGCTCATGGAAAAATCCTTCGCCGGCTACGTGACCGAAAGCGTTCTGATCATGGCCCGGGTTCCCGGGCCCACGCTGGCGGAAATCAATCTTGATCGGCTCGCCCCCGGCGACCGTCAGGCGCTGTTTTTGCGCCTGGGCAGGACGCTTCGCCGGCTGGAACAGGCCGGCTTCGGGCATTTCGATGCCAAAAGCACGAACTGGATCGTCATGCCCGATCCGCATCGCGGGCCGATTCCGGTCATGATCGATGTCGATGGCGTGCGACATTACCGCTGGGATGGCAAGGGACTGCAGCGTCTGCTGCGTGCCATGAAGCAACACCCCCAGTACACGAAGACCGACAGCCTCTGGCTCTGCCGAGGCTACGCCCCATGGGCGCGGGTCGTGGAGGACGGATGATTCCCCTCCCAGCCGAGCCGGAACGGATTCTGCTGATCAAACCCAGCGCGTTGGGCGATGTGGTGCATACCCTTCCGATCCTGCGGTTGTTGCGGGCACGATTCGCGCGGGCGCATATCGCGTGGCTGATCAATGAACCTTTTGCCAACCTGCTCGAAGGGAATCCGCATCTGAACGAAGCCATTCCCTTCCCGCGCGCCCGCTTCGCCCGGAGCTGCAGTCATCCCGGTTCCGCGGTTGACCTCTGGCACTTCCTGCATTCGATCCGCCGGCGGGAATTTGATCTGGCGCTGGATCTTCAGGGCCTGTTCCGCAGCGCCTGGCTGGGTTGGATCTCGCGGGCGCCGATCCGGGTGGGATTCGGCAACGCCCGGGAAATGGCGCCGCTGCTGTACACGCATCGTGTGCCGGTGCGGCAAACCGGGGTGCACGCGATCGAGCGCTATCTGACCATGATCGCCGCCCTCGGCTGCGATACAGAGCCCATTGAATTCGATTTCGGCATTTCCTTGACGGATCGACAGGTCATCGCAGAACGTCTGGCACAACGCGGCATCACTCCGGCGACGCGGCTGGCTGTGCTGTTACCCGGGACGAACTGGCCAACCAAGCGATGGCCGGTCGCGTATTTTGCAAAGCTCGTGGTCGACTTGAATCGACGTTGCGGGCTGGAATCGGTTGTAGCCGGCGCCAGCGATACGCCGTCGATTCCGGGGGCACGAAGTCTGATCGGTCAGACTACGTTGAAGCAGCTCGCTGCGCTGTTGGAACGCGCCGACGTCGTAATCGCCAATGACACCGGCCCCATGCACATCGCGGCGGCGCTGAACCGGCCGCTCGTGAGCCTCTTCGGACCGACGAATCCGGTTCGGACCGGACCGTTCCGACGCCCCGAGGCCGTCCTGCGGCTGAACCTGCCCTGCAGCCCGTGCTACTCCCGGATCTGCTCGCATCAGAGCTGCATGAACTGGCTCAGGCCGGAACTGGTTTGCGCCGCCGTCGAAACCGCCCTCGGCGCCGGCTGACTCTGTCGCACAGGCCCGCAAAAAGCGGTGCTTTCCGGTTTTCCGGCTCAAAACAGGCGATCTGCTGCGAATCGAGCCGGTCGCCCTGACGATCAGGTGACGGCATTCACCCCGCAGCACTTCTTGTACTTCTTTCCGCTGCCGCAGGGACAGGGATCATTCCGCCCCACCCGGGGTGTTTCACGAACGATGGTCCGCGGGCGGGCAGCCTCGCCCTGCGGCTGCTCGGCGGCCCCGGCGCTGTCGGAAGCCATTGCCTCTCCGACGCCGTAGCTGCTCTGCGTTTCATGGGTGGCAGCGGTAATCTGATACCGGCTCCGGGCCTGCGGTGCCGGCCCGGCCACCCGTGCGCGGAAGATCAGGTCGGTAACCTTGTCGCGCACGCCCACCATCATTTCCTGGAAATACCGGAACCCTTCTTTCTTATAGAGCACACGAGGATCGCGCTCGGCAAAAGCATGCAGACCGATTCCCTGCTTGAGCATGTCCATCGCATACAGGTGATCCTTCCAGCTCTGATCCAGAATCTGGATCAGCACAAACTGCTCAAGGTCTGTCAGTTCCTTTCGCAACCAGTTCCGAGCCTTGGCCAGAAGCAGCTCTCTGGCGCCTTCGCCCGCTGGCACCCCTTCCCGCACACGGGCGTTGCGCAAAAGATCATCCGCAGTCAGATTGGACATGAACCGCTTGTTGAAGGCCGCAACCAGCGCCGCCGGTTCAGGGTGGGACTTGATCAGACGATCGACTTCCTCCTCGAGCTTGCCATCTTCCAGCCAGTGTTCCTGGTGCGCGCAGAGCTCCTCGCGAAGTTTGCGCGGTGACTGACCGAGAATGTGCTCCAAGGTCATGTCGATGTCATATTTGGCTTTCACCCACTGGCGCAGATACTCGGCGGCGTAGGCGGTATCACCCAGCCCCGCCTCACCAAAACACAGTGTCAGGACATGATCTACGGGATACTGAATCTCCCGCAGAGCGTACGCATCGCGGGCCCGCTTTTCGATAATCTGGCAGATCTCCTCCGCCGGACGCGTGATTTCCCGCTTCGGATCGAGGATGAATTCTTCCTCCCTGGTGTGGATGCCGAATTTCTCCTCGGCCCACGCGCACAGTTGCTTCAATGCATAGTTCGGCTCGAGGTACTTCGCCAACGCTGAACAGTCACGTGCCTGAATCTGTTCGATGGCCTTGTCACGCAGAATCTCCTCAACTTCCCGCGCATCCATCTGCCGGATCTGCGATTGACTCAGATTGACCTGGAAGCGGCTCATGGCCCAGCTCGAGAGGCCTTTGATGTCCCAGCCGGTTTTGTCGTCGCGGTCTTCTCCCATGAATTCGCCCAGGGTGGAGGAAATGTTGCTGTCGGCCTCATTGACGGCCTGGCTTTTGATGAAATCCTCCAGCTCTTCGAGGCGGCGGATTCCCCGCAGGTCTTCCGGATCGATCTGAACGCCCTCGAAATTCGCCCGTGCCCACTCAGCACACATCGCGGCCACGTAATCGCGTGTGACGTACTTTTCGACCGCATCCTCGATGGCCTCGCCGATCATCCCCCAGATGACCTGGTCGATGTTCTCGCCGCGGAGAACCTTCTGCCGCATCCCGTAGAAGACCGTCCGCTGATGATCCATCACCTCGTCGTATTCCAGCAGGTTTTTGCGGGCCAGGAAGTTGCGCTCCTCGACCTTCTTCTGAGCGCGCAGAATCCCTTTGCTGATCCGCTTGTCTTCGATCGCCTCCCCCTCCTTCATCCCCAGGAAGCCCAGCACCTTGATCGTCCACTCCCCGGCAAACAGCTTCATCAGCTCGTCCTGCAGGGAAACATAGAACCGGGAAGAACCCGGATCGCCCTGACGTCCCCCGCGGCCGCGGAGCTGATTATCGATGCGCCGGGCAGTGTGCCGTTCCGTGCCGATCACGTGCAGGCCACCGGCAACCTTCCGATGAGGGTTGAGCTGGAACGCTGCAGCCATCGGGTCATCGGGCGTCAGTTCCAGCACCTTCCGGGTCACCGGCTGGGTGAGGATGTACTTGCCGTTCTCGTATTTCTGCTCAAAGACAACCTCCGGAGCGAGCTTGATGTCCGTCCCACGACCGGCCATGTTCGTGGCGATCGTCACGTTGCCGACCCTTTCGCCATGGGCATTGATGTGCGTCTGGCCGGCCTTGGCAACGATCGCAGCTTCGCGCTCGTGATAGCGCGCATTGAGAACTTCGTGTTCGATGCCGTACTTCTGCTTCAGCATTTTGCTGAGCATTTCACTCTTCTCGACGCTGGTGGTGCCCACGAGCACAGGCCTGCCCGCATCGCTGAACAGCTTGATCTCTTCGATGATCGCGTCCCACTTCTCCCGTTCCGTGCGATACACGCGATCGTCATAGTCAACCCGGATCACGGGACGATTCGTGGGAATCGCTACAACCTCCAGCTTGTAAATCTTGGCGAATTCCTCGCTTTCGGTCATGGCGGTACCGGTCATCCCGCTGATCTGCCGGTAGAGCTTGAAGAAGTTCTGCAGGGTGATGGTGGCCAGGGTCTGCGTCTCCTGCTTGATGGTGACGCGTTCCTTGGCCTCGATCGCCTGGTGCAAACCGTCGGACCATTGCCGGCCGATCATCTTCCGCCCGGTGTATTCATCAACGATGATC
Organism: Phycisphaerales bacterium; assembly: GCA_033579175.1. GTDB lineage: Bacteria > Planctomycetota > Phycisphaerae > Tepidisphaerales > Tepidisphaeraceae > JAVQWE01. The sequence continues at coordinate 6,232 of JAVQWE010000028.1, forward strand.
ACCTCCAGCTCACCGCTTCGACCCCGGTCAACGACATAATCCTTGTCGCGCTCGAAGACCACATGGGCGCGCAATGCCTGCTCCATCAGGTGCGGCCATTCCATGTTGGCCCCGACGTAGAAGGACCCCACACCCGCAGCTTCCTGAGCCGCGGCGATGCCTTCGTGGGTCATGTGCACGGTCTTGCGATCCCATTCGACCTCGTAATACGCCGTCAGCTTCTCCTTCTTCGCGGTGGCTTCCGCGAGGCGCTTTTCCGCTTCGGCTTCCCGCTTCCGGGCCGCCTCTTTTTCCTTCTTGTCCGTGGCCTTCTCGAAATCGCCCCGGGCAGCCTTGATAGCCCGTTTGGCGGCCTCTTCTTCGCGTTCGGCGGCTGCATAGGGGGCGTGGAGTTCCAGCAGTTTCCGGGCGACGGCATCGGCGGCGCGATACTTCGGGGCGTCATCGTGAGCCGCACCGGAGATGATCAATGGCGTGCGGGCCTCGTCGATCAGGATGCTGTCCACCTCGTCGATGACGGCGAAATCCAGCGGCCCCTGCACCTGAAGTTCCAGTCGTTCCTTCATGTTGTCGCGCAGATAATCGAAGCCGAATTCGCTGTTGGTGCCGTAGGTGACATCGCATTGATAGGCGCGTTTGCGGGCTTCGCCGCCCGGGTCCATGTCCGACTGGATGTACCCCACGCTCAGCCCCAGCGCTTCGAACGCCGGACGAATCCAGTTCGCATCACGTCGTACGAGGTAATCGTTCACCGTCACGACGTGGCAGTGCATGCCCTCCAGAACCCGCAGGAAGCACGCCAGCGGCGCCACGAAGGTCTTGCCTTCGCCCGTGGCCATCTCGGCGATCTTCCCCTCGTACAGCACCAGCCCCCCGATCAGCTGCACGTCAAAGCAGCGCGCCCGGAACGGAGGGCGCGATTCCGGGATGAGCTTGCGGACGGCGGCGTAGATCGAGGTGGGAATCGGCACCCGCTGCCACGATTCCCCCGAGGCGATCATCGATTTCTGCACGTCGTCATACGCCTGAAGGATTTCGTCATCGAACTGATCCGGATCAAAGTTCTCTTCGGGATTGAAGATCTGCCGGATACCGATGTGACGATCCATCGATTCCCGGATGATCGCCATCGCCTCCGGCAGGACATCCGCCATCCGCAGTTGCCCTGCTTTGATCCTGGCGCGAATCTCCTGGGTGCGGGCGCGTAACTGCGCGTCACTCTGCGGCTGCACCACCGCTTCCATCTCGTTGATTCGCGCAACAATCGCGCGATAGCGTTTCAACAGGCGCTCATTGCGACTGCCGAAGATCCGGGTCAATAGCCTGCCGAAGTTCATGATGTCTCTCGGTAAACGTTAGCGCACGGCTGACCCCCTGGAACCCTCAGACCGGAACTCAGGCATGAGCCCGGCCGACGCCACGGCCGCGCCGGGGGGTGCCTGTGAGACAGCCTCACCCCGGGCATGGCCGCGCAGGATCAGGCGCCGGCGGGGGGTGGCAGACGGAACTGGCAAGGCGAGAGCAATCGCGGCGCGACCGCCGACGACTCGATCATCCGCAGCCCCGCCAGCGGACGCCAACTGCCTGCACTCCAGCAGATGGCCAGGAGATTCATCGAGGGCACGACCCTTCGGAAGCACTGTTGCAACCTGCGGACGATCTGCGCGGACAGTGTTTCGGCGGCCGGTCGCGGTTGCCCCACGGAGGCAGCGACGGCGCGGTCGGCCGTCAACGCCACCGCCAGCAGCGTGACTGCCACGATGTTCTGCGGGGAATTCATCCGAAGATTCTCCAGATTATCACCGCGGGGGCGAGGGGAATCAAGCGTCCCAGTAGAGCCGGCGCAGCGCGCCAGCACGGAACCCCTCGGCAATTGTCCCGACAGCATCCCGCCGGCGGGCTCAATCAACGAGCTTTTCGGGGGCGGCGTCCGGGCCGTACCTCGGCAGAAGAACTACCTCCCCGAACGCCGGCCCGGAAGCGATCCGGAACCTGACGTCTGGCGCCCGCGGGTGCTATCCGACCACCAGAGGCGTCCGGCGGTCATCCCGTCCATGCCTGCATCCGTTGCCGGCGATTGATGATGCACCTTCGGTCCGACCTGAGCGAGCCGTTTGCCACCCACCCGACCTACGGACCGCCAATGGGCCTTGCGCAACCGACGCCTCCCGCCTGGGTCGGTGCCACGGTTCTTCAGTGCCCGCTGACGGGCTGACCCAGAATCCCCATCAGTTCCCGGAGCTTCTCCTGCAATTGACCGGGGTTGGAGGCTTCCAGATTCAAGCGAAGCAGCGGCTCCGTGTTGCTCTTCCGGACGTTGAACCACCAGTCACCCAGGTCTACGGTGATCCCGTCAAGATAATCCACTTGCGCCGATTTGTAGCGGTCGGCAAGCTCGCGGATTTTGGAGTCCTTGTCCTCCACCTGAAAATTGATCTCACCCGACTGGCTGTACTTGTAGAAGGGCTTCATCAGTTCGCTCATGGGTTGATCCTGCGCCGACAGCACCGACAGCAGGCAGGCAAAGGCGATGGCCCCGGAATCGGCGTTGAAGTTGTCGCGGAAATAAAAGTGACCGCTCAGCTCACCCCCGAAAACCGCCCCGGTCTCGGCAAGAGTCTTCTTGATGAAGGCATGACCGACACGATCGCGCCGGGGAACCCCCCCGGCGGCGCGGATCGTGTCGGGCACGACGTGACTCGACCGCAGGTCGTAGACCACGGTGCTCCCCCGATTCTGCGGCTTGGAGAGAAAATACTGCGCCAGCAGAGCCGTGAGCAGGTCGCATCCGAGCGTCTTGCCTTTTTCATCGACAAAGATGCAGCGGTCGGCATCACCGTCGAAGCAGGCGCCCAGATCGGGCTTCACCTCCTCCATTTTCTGTTTGAGCATGGCAAGGTTGGCTTCCACCAGCGGATTGGGCTCGTGCACGAAACTGCCGGTGATTTCAAAGAGAATCGGCACGATCTGCAGCTTGGGAACGTCGCCGAAGACCGCCGGCACCATTTTTCCTGCCATGCCGTTGGAGCCGTCCACCACAACGCGCAGGTTGCGCTTCAGGTCCAGGAACTGATGCACGTGGGCCCGATATTCCTTCCAGAGGTCCAGCTGTGAGAACCGGCCCTGCTGTCCGGTCGGTCCGACGCGCGAAAGCGTCATGGCGATTCGTTTAATGTCCTCCAGCCCGCTGGCGGCCCCGATGGGTTTGGCTTTCGGACCGCTGATTTTGAATCCGTTGTACTGGACGGGATTATGGCTGGCGGTGGTCTGGATTCCCCCGACGCAATCGAGGTGATTGATGGCGAAGTAGATGAACGACGTATCCACCATTCCCACGTCGATCACATTCATCCCGGTGGATCGGATGCCGTCGGCCAACGCGCCGGCCAGCGCCGGGGAATGCGGCCGCATGTCGCGGCCGATGACGATCGTGTCCTCCAGCTTCACCTTGGGTCCGGGCGCCTGCTGTCGCCAGCGCATCAGAAACTGGGCCGTGGCATGACCGACTTTCCAGGCGGCTTCTTCATTCAGCGGCGTGGGATACGTGGCGCGAACGTCATAGGCTTTGAAGATTTTCTCGATCATGGTAAGGGGCGTTTTCGTCCGACATGTCAGCCTTGTCAACCGGAATCAATCGCGGGATCGCCGCATCACTCGCTCCTGGGGGCAGCCAGTTCCGAGACCTGCCCATCGCGTCGGTCGGGAGGATGTCGGCCGCCGGCGGGTCGGCCGATCCGGGCGGGTGGCTGAATAAGTCGATCCAACCCACTGTCCGGGTTTCCGCTTCATCCCCGGCCCGAGGCGGAGGGGACTTTTTGAGGCGCCCTCTCTTGGCCGATCGCCGACTCCCTTCCTTCCTGCGCGCTGCGCGGGCTGTGCTATCGCCGCGCAACATCCAACCCCGAGAATTCCGGGTTTCAGGGGAAATCCCCGTGAAAATTCCCGATTTTTCACCGCCGGGGCGCTGCGCGCCCGGATCCGATTCGGTGGGCATGCGCGCTCACCTTGCCCCGGCCGGCAAGAGCCCCCCTCTAAAGGTCGCCGCCCGACCCCGAAGGTCCCCCAGAGGCTTGGTTCATCCCCGACCGATCAGGTTCCTTCCGTGTCAACGCTCCTGATGCGCCTTGCGTGAGGGTTCTCACGCAGCCGGTGGGGCATGCGGGCTGGGGAACCCGCGCTGCGAAACCGAATCTGACGGCAAGGCAACGTTCTGCTGGAAATTGTGTTGCTTCCGGCTATAAACATGCCCGTCGGCGGACGACGCGTGTCGCGACCCGCGCTTCTCATGGTGCGTGCAGCGTGCCTGTCGGTCCGCTGACAAGTGGCGAACGGAGACCCCGCCGGCTGCCGCTGCCCGCGCACGCTTTGGCGGGATCGCAGGCGTTGAAGTGTTCCTTGCATGAGTTGACAACCTGCTATTCCCCGGGAGTTGAATATGCCCCGAAGGTGTTTCGTGGCGGCGGCACTGGCACTGACCGCCGGGGGGGCATGGGGACAGACGCTGGTGTATTCGACGAGTTTCGAGGCGCCGACCTTTGCGCCGGGAGTCCTGGCGCCGGCGATGGGTCCAGGCCAGGGGGGATGGCAGGTCGAATACGATGATCCCAGCCATGTCCGAGTCGTTTCCGGAATCGCGGTCACCGGCTCACAATCCGTACGTTTCCTGGCAAACGAGGAAGACTCCTCGGGCGGGTGGGCGTGGTACGATCCGCTGCAGATCAACCCCATTGCCAGCGGCACTCCCTTGGTCACCGTGCAGTTTTCGATGCTGCTGGGGGGCGAAGCGCCGTTCAGCGACGGCTGGGGACTGGAGGTGTTTTCCACCACGCTCAATCCGATGGCCCGCATGCAGGTCGGCCCCGACGACCGATTGCTGGTGAGCAACGGGGGCAGCTTTGTCAACACCGGGGTGTCAGTCAGCCGCGGATCGTGGCATCGGTTCCGGCAGGTCTTTGATTTCATCTCGAATCGCTACGACACCTTCCTCAACGGTACGCTGGTGGCAGACGATTTTGTGTTCGACCCGGATAACGGCGTGATCGGCGATGTCGATTTCCGCCATTTCCAGCCGACCCCCGCCTCTGACTTTGCCTGTTTTGACGACTTTTCCGTTTCCGTTGGTGGGCAGCTTCCCTCCGGGGCGGAATGGAATCTGAACTCCAACGGCAGCTGGCACGTGCCGGGCAACTGGTCCACCAACTTCGTTCCCAACGGGCCCAGCATCACCGCGAAGCTGGGAACGGTCATTTCCGCGCCGCGGCAGATCACGCTGGACGCTCCGGTAACGCTCGATCAACTGCAGATCACCAGCCCTGTCGCATACACGCTCCTGGGAAACCCCTCGGCCGGGTCGCCAGCGCTGCGGTTCGCCGGGCAGCTTCCCGTGGCGCTGCAGGTGGCCGCCGGATCGCATGAGTTCCGGGCACCGTTGCGCTTCGATAAAGATGCAACCATCGGGGTCTTCGCCGGCGCCAGCCTGCGGCTTACGCGCGAATTGCAGCTCACCGGGCGGAACCTCACCAAATCCGGGGAGGGATCGTTGCATCTCCCGCTGATTCGCGCCAATTCTCTGACGATTGAGGGTGGGCTGGTGCGGCTGACGGGCACCGGCACGCTCTCCGGGCCCATGCTGGTTTCTGATCTGGCAATCAGCGCCGGCACGCTCGACTTGAGCGGGCATAAGCTCGTCATTGATTACCTGGCCGGCCTGCCGGCATCGGCCGTCAATAACATGCTGCTGAACCGACGGCTGATCGACTCCTCAATCAACGATCCCCGGCTGGCCTTGGGATTTGCCGACAATTCCGTGATGGGCTTGTCACAACTGGAAGACCTGCTGCTGGATGACACGGCTCTGGTGGCACGAGTCACCATCAAAGGTGATACTAACCTCGATGGGTCGGTCAACATCTCCGACTTTTCCAGCCTTTCTGTCAATTTTAACCGCAACGGCTACTGGGGCACCGGCGATTTCAATCACAATGGCACGGTGGAACTGTCGGATTTCGCAGTCCTGGCGGCGCACTTCAACCTGTCAGAATCGGGCTCCCTGCTGGAGACCGACCCAGCCAGCCTGCCGGAGCCTGCGGCAGGCCTGGGGATGGCCGGGGTGCTGCTTCTGAGGGCAAGAACCTTTCACCGGCGCAACCGTAACACCTTGCAGGGAAAGAAGATGCGCCACAAAATACGGTACTGGAAATCCGGTGCGGATGGGCGATTCTCCTTGACCGCCCTGCCGCCGGGGGCGATACTGGCCAGACCTTCGCGGGTGGCTTGAGCAATCATGGCGCGCTATCGCCTGGAGAATATCGCGTCGCTCGCCCGGCAGATGCTGTTCGCGCCGGCCGAAGTCCGGCTTGCGCAGATTACCGCCGCGGAAAACCTGCTCCTGGAACTTGAACCCACCCGGGGCTATCCGATCGAATACGTCACCTTCCGGATTACCGGCTATCGCCCCAAGAGCGTCAGCTCGCAGCTTCTGACCGGGTTGGCTCTGCAGCACGATCTGGGCCTGCTGATCGAGCAAGTGAGCGAATCGCTCGACAGCCGGGCGGCCGATATGCCCGAGCCGGTGCTTCTGATTGACGACCTGACCGCGCGCTTCAACGTCACCAGCAAGACCATTCAGCGGTGGCGGCGAAGGGGTCTGCCGGCCC
>JAVQWE010000029.1:0-12764 GCA_033579175.1 Phycisphaerales bacterium
CGGTCTGGTCCCGCGCCGGCTTGTCCGAGGTGGTTCCATACCATTGCGGATAAATGGGATGATCTCCCGCCGTCGTCGCCGTGGGGTCGATCGTTCCCACCCAATAGGCCGGCACCGCCGCGTGGGCCGAGAACAGATGGTGCTGGCCCACGCTCTGGTTGAGGTCGCCATTGTACGTGCCGGCGATGTGCGCGCCGTTGAGCGCCTCGCCTCCGCGACGCCAATAGGTCTCGGCAAAAACCACGTTGTCGTAGGCAGCGACGGCTCCGTCGCCGAATTGATCATTCAGCCAGTTGGGCAAGCCCGCCACCGGGACAGGATCGAGCAGGGTCAGGTGATCGACCGCCACCCCCCGCTTTCCCAGAAACCGGGCAGTCTGGGCCATCAGTGCCGCCCCGCGGCTGTGGCCGACAAGGTGCAGCGGCAGGGTCGCCAGAGCCGGCAGATCCCCCTGCGGTTGCAGCAGGAATCGAGCCAGTGCTTCTCCCACCGACTTGACATTGACATTCGCCCCGGCCACCTCCGCCCAACTGATCCGGACGATCATTTCCCCGCTGGTGGTCTCGGCCAGTCCCTTGGATCCCGGATCCTTGGTGAGACTGGCCACGCGGATGTCGCCCCCGCTGCGCTCAATCCGCATCGTGTAAACGGCCGCCGCGTCGGCCCCTCCGGCCCGTTGCACGATGGCTTGGCTGGCCGCGGCGATCCAACCGTTGATGTTGCCGTTGATCCCGTGAGCCAACAGCGTCACACCGGCCAGCAGGCGTCGGTTTTCCAAGCAGTCGATCATCCGAAACGTCCGATAGATCAGAGAATCTGGGTGGTTTGGGTAAATTTCTCGCTCGCCCTGATTGTCTATCGGCAAGAATTGCGCACCGGTTTTGGTCCATCCAAGCTGTTGGGAGCCCGACGAAATACCCCGGATCGGCCCGCTCGACGAGCGAGGAGGAATTCGAGAGCGTTCAAAGCAGGATTTCGATATCGATCCGCTCGTCCTCTTCCCGATCCTCCGCAGAGTCGTTGCCCTCACCGCCGTCAAGGATGTCGCTGCCGGCGCCTCCGAACAGGGTGTCATCGCCGTTCTCACCGTACAGCTTGTCGTTGGAACTGGCGCCGAAAAGGAGGTCGTTGCCATCGCCGCCGAACAGGCGGTCCACGTTGCCCCCACCGTCGAGGGTGTCGTCGCCCCCGTTGCCGTAAAGCCGGTCATCACCCGCCCCGCCCTGAATGCAATCTCGCGATCCGGAGCCGTTCAGGCGATCATTCCCGCTCCCCCCAACCAGGAAGTTCTTGCTGGAACCTCCGGTGAGGGTGTCGTCGCCGTCCCCGCCGAATGCTGTGTCCTCCCCGGCCCCGCAATCCACGTAGGCCGGAATGGAGCCATCGATGACGATCCGATCGTTCCCGCCGCCTGCCAGAACTTCAATTCGCGAGATCTCTGCGGCGTTGTAGGTTGACGACCGGTCGTTGAGGGTTGCAATCAACTGCCCGCTGGAAGCGCTGGCCGCGATGATGTCCGGGCCTTCCGAACCCTCGATCCGCAGCACCCCTCCGGAAAGCATTCCCACGGGTGGTGGGGGACTGATGCGAATGGTCCGCCCGTAAAACCAGCGGGTCTGACCGGAGGCATCGACAATCTTCGACGCCAGTACGTATTTCCCCGCCGGCGCGCTTCCGGCGGTGGTGGAAGATTCGAAGTCGTCGACGTCGCCGGTCAGGACACTGGAAGCAATGATCGTCCCGGGTCCGTTGTACGGATTACGATCCGTGTCCAGGTAGACATCCCAGGAAGCCTGCCCGTCGCGATCGCTTCCACGGAAGCTGATGTTGAAATTCGTCCCCTGCGGGAAGGTGGTGCCGGTTTTCGGCTTCAAAGCAAAGATATTCGGGAATTGGGAAAGGCTCTGGCCCGGATCGCTTCGGGGCGCGGTGCCTCCGGTGATGGGAGACAAGCCGTCTTCAGGGCGCGCCCCCCCGCCGATTCGGCTGTAGAGATACCCGGTGGCGTCACGCGCCGGTTTGTCATTGGTGGTTCCATACCAATTGGGGTTGATTGGCGCGATGCCACCATCGCTTGTGGTCAGGTCCACAGTGCCCACGTAATAGGCGGCTGTAGAGTTAAATGCGGATGCCCCCGGCGCAACACCCACCGATCCGTTCAAATCGCCTTCATGAGCACCCGCCACTGATTGCCCGTCGAAAACTGCGTTCTGCGGGTCCCCGTCGCTTCGCCAGTAGTTGTCGGCCATCACGACATTCTTCCAGACGGCAATCGCTCGATCTCCATAGCTCTCGATGGGATCGGGATCGAGGTATGTGGTCTGATCGATGATGATCCCCCTTCGGCCCAGAATTCTCGCCAGTTCATCCACCAGCGATGCCCCGCGCCCGTGGCCAATCAGGTGCATCGGCAGCTCTACCAGTGCTGGCAGCTTCCGGCTGGTCCGAGGCAGCAGCAGGTAATTGGCGATGACGGCGGCGACCTGATTCGTCGTGAATGCCGGCCCGCTGACCGCGTTCCAGTCAAGCCGGATGATCACTTCCGCAGTCGAGGTGTTGCGGTAATCGCCATAGCCCGGCGCCGGCGCAAATGCGGTCACAGCCAACGTGCCGGTGGAATCATCCACTTTCATCAGGTAAACGCTGGCGGCGGACGGCCCACCCAGCCGACCGACAATTCCTGTAGCCACTCTGGCGGCCCAATCGTCGGCGTTTCCCTCAAAACCGTGGGCCAGCAGCGTCACTCCCGCAAGCAGACAACGAGCCTCCAGCGGCTCCACATGCTTGATTGCATCCATCGATAACTTCCTGATCAAACGGGACTCGCACCACCCGCCGCTTTCCCATCATCGGCACAGCGGCAACGACAAGCTCACTCCGTTGATCGCCGCCGGCCGTCCGGTATTTTCATCGGCTCACGATGATCGCGGAAATCCTGCTGACCATCCTCGCCCCGATCCTGCTGATGATCGGGCTGGGTGTGATGTTGCAGGTCAAGTTCCGCCTCGACCTCAACTCCCTCAGCAAGCTGAACATCTATCTTTTCACCCCGGCGTTCATTTTCCACAACGTGTACCTCAGCCGGCTGCCCTGGAGCGACATGGCCGCGGTGGCAGGCATCACGGTGTTCCAGTCGTTGGCCCTGGGAGCACTGGTCTGGATTGGCGGAAAGTTGCTGCGGGTGGATCGTACGACGCTCGCGGCCGTCGCGCTGGCAGTCATGTTCTATAACAGCGGGAACTACGGTTTGCCACTGGCGGAACTGGCGTATCCGGCTCGTTCAGCAACCTCGGGTGCGTCTGCGGCAAGCATCAAGGACGGGGCAGCCGTGCAGGCATTCGTCGTCATGACGATGAACGTTCTGACATTCACGGTGGGGATGGGCATCGCCGCGTACGCCGGCGCCGGAGACTGGCGAAAGGCGGTCAAGGTAATCCTGCAGATGCCGACGCTCTATGGTCTTGCAGCGGCGCTGGGGGTGCGATGGTGGCTCTCTGGCGATCCGTCGCGGGTGTTTCCCGTCGTCCTTGCCAAGCCGGTGGAGTATCTGGCGGCGGGACTCGTACCGATGGCGCTGATCACGCTTGGGGCGCAGCTCGGGAGTAACCCCCGCTGGCCACGCTGGAAGCCGATCTCAGCGGTGCTGGTGCTTCGGCTCATCCTTGCGCCGATGGTCATGGCGGGGGTGCTGTTCCTGCTGCACCTCAGCGGATGGCGCGCTCTGGATTTGTGGCCTTGGCCGGCAGAACTTCTGATCCTCACGGCGGCGGTGCCGACGGCCGTCAACACCCTGCTGCTGACTTTGGAATTGAAAGGAGATGCCACCCTCGCCGCCGACTGCGTGTTCTGGACCACCGTGTTCTCGTGCCTGACGATCACCCTCTGGCTGGTCGTGCTCCGGTTGCTTGCGGGGTGAAACGCCCGACCGCCGAAGCGCCCGGGCATCATCGAGCTCTCATGTAGCGGGGCGGCTGTGAAATCGCCACGAGCCTCCCCCACCACCGCATCGCCTGCACCGCCAGGTAGGCCACCGGCAGCAGCATGGCCTGCACGACTGCGGCCGTCAGATTCACGCAACCCGCCACGATCGCCACGTCATACACAATGAGCCACAGCAAACCCAGCAGCATCAGCGTCTGACCAGCGCTGCGTGGATCGCTGGACCGACGCACCACCACCCCCGCCGCCACGAGAAAGCCCACCAGCGCCGCCAGCGGATATAACAGCCCGGGAGAAAGCGCAAGCGCTTCCAGCGTTGAACCGCTTCGTGGAAATCGCCGCCACCACACCGCCGCCACACACAGCAGATCGGCTGCCAGCAGGCCAAGAATGACCGCCCACCAGTGCCCGCGCGTCATCGTCGGGCGCTTCTCCTCCAACCGGTAGCACACCGCCGACAGCACCACCACATGATTCATCAACAGCAGCGGATGCCAGAACAAGGGAATCTGCGGGGCTGCCACCACCGCATGAAAAAAGCGAATCAGGCCGAGGGCGAGAATCCCCGGCGCGACCAGGTACTTCCCTGCGAAGTCGTAAAAGGCGATCAGCACGAGTGTGGCGGCGGCGTAAACGATGGTCATCGGCCACATGCTGGTATTCCATGCGTACGCAACGGCCCCGGTCATCGCCAGAAACGCCATCATCAGGCAGATGATGTGTGCTGCCCGCACCCCGATCCGCCCGCTGGGCAGAGGCCGACCGGGCGAAATCTGCGCATCGCGCCGACGGTCAATGATGTCGTTCAGGCTCATCCCGAACCCGTACATGCCAATCGACATCACCACCACCGCCGCAAGATTCCACGCCGTCAGCAGATCCCACGGGCTCCCCCCCTTGGTGGGATAGGTCTTGGCCAGCAGGAGCATCGCGCACACGCTGTTGCTGATCGCCGTGAAAACCAGCGCCATGCGCGTAAGCTGCAGAATCGGCAGAAGACGTTTTGAAAACAACGACGGCATGGATTGGCTTACGGTCGAGTTGTCATTCGGCAGCGGCAAGTTGTCAAAGCCCCGGAGACGGTTTTGACAAATCGCGCCGTCGTAACGACAAATGCTTCGCACCCGGATCGGAGGTTTATCGCCACTGTGTCGCGCCGTCGCCCTGCTGCCACAACCCACCGGATCGGCCCGGATGCCCGCCTGGCCATCGCCGCCGCCCGCTTCAACGATCCGATCGTCAGCCGGTTGCTCTCCGGGGCGGTGGATCGACTGCGCGAACTCGGAGTTGACGACGCCCGGGTTGAGGTCTTCCGCGTGCCGGGTGCGTTTGAGTTACCGCTGGCCGCAAAGCTTCTGATCGAGACCGGCCGATTCGCGGGAATCATCTGCCTGGGATGCGTCATCCGCGGCGAAACGGTGCATTTCGACCTTGTGGCCGGGGAGGCGGCGCGCGGAATCCAGCAGGTGAGCCTGATGACCGGGGTACCGGTCATTTTCGGGGTCCTGACCACCGAAAATGAAGCCCAGGCACGCTCCCGCAGCGGGGGAAGGCATGGCCACGCCGGTCGCAGCGCCGCCGACGCGGCCGTTGAAATGATCTGCCTGGCACAAACCCTGCGGGCCGGCCGATAATTTTCCGGCTTCGGTTGGCCGATGTTACCGGTATGCACTCTGCGGCCCCCCGTTTTGCGGTACTCGTCTGCGTCGGCCCGAAAAACGAGGAACTCGACCGGGTTGCCGATCTGCTGGATTCCGTAGCCTCCTTCGAATCCGGCCCGGCTTATTTTGTCATGGTAGATGACGGAAGGGGCGATCGACGCCTGGTTCAGCGATTCCGTTTCCCGATGAACCTGTCGCCCGTCTCTCTCGTGCTGGACCGATCCGGCACCCGCGGCCGTTACTTGCTCGCGAAGGGCATCTGCGGCGCGGTGCTGACGGGGCTGGATTGGATTGCCCGGCACGCCGAGGACGCGCGGTTTGTCGTCAAGCTCGACACCGACGCGCTGGTGATTGCCCCCTTCGCCCGGCGGATCATGGAATTCTTCTCCGGCGCTGCCGACGTCGGCATGATCGGCGCCTTTGATCGCACGCCCAACGGGACCTCCCGCGACTTCTCCCGGAATGCCGGGATCATGCGCAGACTTCATCGACCGCCGGTCGAGTTCCGCTCCCCCGGCGCCCTGGTGCGATGGTTGTCTGAGCGGCTGCTGGGAGGTCCGAACGCTCAAATCGTCAAGCACATCAGTCTGGCGGTTCGGCAAGGATACTGCTACGGGGAACACTGTCTGGGGGGAGCGTATGCACTGTCGCAGGAAGTGCTGCGGCGGATGCTCAAGGGGGGAATGCTCGACGTGGCGAGCCGGTGGATGGCCATCGACTGCCCGGAAGACGTCATGATGGGCATGTACGTGCGCGCCGTGGGGCTGCGCCTGGCCAACTGCGTGGATGAGAATCAGGTGTTCGGCATCCGGCATGAGGGGCTGCCTTTTCCGCCTCGGGAACTGCTCTCCAAGGGGTACAGCATCATTCATTCGATCAAGAACGATCGCTCCTGCAGCGAGCAGGAAGTGCGCGACTTCTTCGCGGCGCTGCGCCGGCCGAAGTTGCGTGCGGCATCCTGAAGGGTTGATGGCGATCGAGCAGAGGTGGCGCTATACTGTGGTTTGTGTCCCGCAAGCACCAGAGCAGAGCGATCGCCTTGCAGATTCTCTTTGCCCTCGATGCCATCGGACAGAGGGATGACCTGATGGCGACGGCCATGGCCGAATCGGCCTCGCCCGACCCCGTCATCCGCAGCCGCGCACTGGACTTGGCGATGGCGGCGTGGGAGCAGCGCGAGATGCTCGACCGCCGGCTTGAACGACTGGCCCCGCAGTGGCCTCCGCGACGCCAGCCGGCGGTGGATCGGAACATCCTGCGTCTGGCTGCCATGGAGTTGTTATCCGGCTCGACCCCGCCCAAGGTCGTCATCGATGAGGCAATCGAGCTGGCAAAGCGGTTTTCAACGGAAGGTTCCCCGGCATTCGTCAACGGTGTGCTGGATGCGCTGCTTCGTGAAGAGCAGGCGTTGACGGATCCTCGACCCTGACCCGACGCCGGCGCGTGCCGGCCTCGGCGGGGGTTGTGTAATCTGGATCACAGTTCTGAAGACCCATGGGTTTTTTCTCCAAGACGCTGGATCGTCTCAAATCCGCGCTGTCCAAGACCAAGGAAGTGCTGACGACGGATGTCCGCACCTTGTTCGTTCCCGGTCGACAGATTGATGATGCCTTCCTTGACGAGATGGAAGAAAAGCTGATCCGTGCCGACATGGGGGTTCTCCGCGTGCAAAAGCTCAAACAGGCGGTTCGGGAACGCTGGCGGGCGGGGCAGATCAGGAACGCCAAAGAGGCCGAACAGGTCATTCGTGAGCAGTTGCTGTCGCTGTTTCCCCCGCAGGACCGTGAGCTGACCTTCGCCCCCACCCCTCCGACGGTCATCCTCGTCGCCGGGGTAAACGGCGCCGGCAAAACTACCTCAATTGCCAAGCTTGCCTGGATTCTCAAAAACCAGATGGGAAAGAAGGTGATCGTGGCGGCCAGCGATACCTTCCGCGCCGCCGCCGTTGACCAGTTGGCCACCTGGGCGGACCGGATCGGGGTCGAGATCGTCAAGCACAAACAGGGGTCCGACCCGGCGGCAGTAGCCTATGACGCCTGCGAAGCCGCAAAAGCCCGTTTTGCCGACGTTTTAATCGTCGATACCGCTGGTCGGCTGCACACGCAGCAGCATCTGATGGCCGAGTTGACCAAAATTCGAAATGTCGTCGCCCGGCGCATTGAAGGCGCGCCCCACGAAGTCCTGCTGGTGCTCGATGCCACCACCGGACAGAACGCCATCCTTCAGGCACAGCATTTCGGTGCGGCGATCGACGTCACGGGAATCATCCTCGCCAAGCTGGACGGCACCGCCAAGGGTGGAGTTGTCATCGCAATCAAAGACCAGTTGAAGATTCCCGTGAAATTCGTGGGGCTGGGGGAAACCCCACAGGACATCGAGACGTTTGACCCCGCCAGATTCATCGAGGCACTGTTCGCGGACGATGACCAGCCCCGGAATCCTGCGGTTCCGGCAGGGTGAGGAACCGGAAACCGTGCTGCCCTGCGGTTCAGCTCGGCGACCGGTGTTCGAGATCGGCCTTCCAACCTGATGCGCGACGCGCCCCACATGCAGAGCCGAGCAGACCTGGCCTGTCAGCCGACGTTCAGGCCCCGCAGGTACGTTTCAAGCTGATTTCGCTGATCCTCCATCTTCGCGGTCAGTTCATCGCGCGTGCGTTGCATCTGCTCAAGCTGCGACTCCTGCTCACCGAGCTTTTTCAGCAGGCGGTTGTAGTACTCGCTTTTGTTGTCGACCGTGCGCATGTTCTCGCGAATTCGGTTCTGCTCCACGGCAATGGCATTCATCCGCTGATTCAGCTCGTTGATTTCCCGCTGGGTGTTGTTCAGATTTCGCTTGTAATCCGCCGCCTTGACCAGCGCCTCCCGGACGGCTTGCGGGATTTCGCCGGTTCTGCTGTAGGTGAGAATCTGCTCTACGTCCATGGGCAGAATTGCCATGGTCTCCCCGGCGACCATTTCCTCCTTGATTGTCAGGGAGACATCCCTGCCGGCAGGAACCGGCGTGATGAAGCGGTAAAGGGATTCGGTCGTCTCCACGGGTTTCGGTGAGTCGACAAGCTTCCATCCCCCGCGGACGGGGTGCTCCACCAGCAACTGCTTCGGCCTTTCGGATTTGTTTTCAGCGAAGTAGGTCTGGGTGTTCTGATACTTGCGCTGCATGTACAGCACGCCTTCGCTGATGCGACCGGCAGTGATTGCGCTGGAGCTGCTGTTGCGCGTGGAGTCTACGCGCATCTGAAGGTCAATTCCGTAACTGAGCAGGCGATTCTGTCCCGGCGGGAGGTTGTCGATGCGAGCGTCACCGGCATAAGCACCATCCTCCAGGACGGTGATCGGGCCGCTGAGCAAATGCTTGTCGGTGGTGTTGGTCAGGCGGGCACCGTTGAGCGGATGCTTCTGCAGGACCGATGCGTTGTAGATCGACAGCTTCTCGACCTGAATGTCGTCCGTGATGATCGGCAGCATTGCCGAGCTTTGCCGCGGGAGGGACACATTGTTCACGGTATAACTGAAAAGCTCCCCGAGCTTCTCGGCGGTGGCAAGTGACGCGATGGATGCCGAGGGATCGATTCGTTCTGCAAGCTGCTCCTGATCGGCTTTTCCCATCGCCTCGGCCGCCATGGGCGCCGCTGCCGCCGGGGCCATCCGCCGGCCCCGGGCCTCGTCCCGTGCCGCCTGAGCAGAAGGCAGCGCGGTTGGGGTCATGCCTTCCTCATACATCTGCGGCCGCAGGCTGGCGTACAATTCGGGCTTGACTTCGGGCCGGGAGACATACAGCGGCTGATACAGGTCCATCACGAACGATATCGGCCGGCCGGATACGAGCGAGAGCGATACATTCTTCCAGTCGTTGTCTGTCTGGTTTTCGACAATCGCCCATCCCTGCAAGCGGGACGGCTGGCCATCTGCCCCGAGGATAAGCCGATAGGACGCTTTCCAGATCGGCGTTTCAACAACATATCCGATCCGCACTTCACGCTCGCCTTCGCCGATGAACTGGATTGTGACCGGTTTCTTATCCTGGTCGCGAGCCTGCGCGAGGGCAGCCAGCGCCCGGGCAAGTTCCTGCTGCAACTGGGGATCTTCCAGTTGGAGATCTCGAATGTCCTCCAGCTCGATGGAGCGGATCGTCGGGCCGGCAAGCAGATTCAAAACGCGCTTCTCAACCGTCTTGTCTCCGACGATGACGGTCTTCGGCTCCACACCGAGAATCGTGCCGCTGAACTTCTCCGTGCCGGCGAAGACGACGCTGACCTGTGCCCCGCGAAGCTGGTTCAACAGTTGTGCCAGCGGCGGATTGCCTGTGATGTCCACTTGGAAACTTCGGAGGGTCTTTTCGATCGGATCCTGCGAAGGGTAGGTCACGGTGCTGACTTTCCCCCCGTTCAGGTCCTGGAGAATCAGCGATTTCAGCACGTCATTGATCTGGTGGGTTTTGAAGCGAAGCTCGGTGGCGCCGTTCCCGAAGACTTTGCCGCTGTGCTGGAAGTATCCCACCCCAGAAGAAAACAGTACGACCGCGGAGACGGGGACATCCTGGGTCTGTGCTGTCGCCGCCGGCGTCGGCGGGGCTTGCTGCGCCATCGCGAGGATGTTACCCAGACTGACCAGGGAAGTCGCCAGCAGCCCGCACCGGGCAAGACGGTTCATGAACATAAGACCTCCTGAAACTTCGGGGGAATGTAACCCACCAAGCCTTGGACTTCGAATGAGACGGAAGGTTCTGCTGATGGCGCGCCTGGGAATCTGGGTAAGCGGGCATTCCGCGCGTCCGCTTGCCCAGTTTGCCTGACTGAAACCGCAGACGGTCGGGGTGCGATCGCCCACCACGAATCTTCCTGCCAACACCGGGAAGCCGCGAGAAATGGCCGCGGTCGCGAAGTTCGGTATCAGCGCAACATGGTGGTTCTTGCCAATCCGCCGCCCCTGCAAATGCAACAGCTTTCCGGAGGTAGCCCGGTGTCCACAGGTTGCCAACGGCGCGAACCTGAAGGTCTACGTACATCCAGCGCGCCGGGTCGCGTCCTTCGTTGGGAGCAATTCGCCAGACAACAATTAGTCGCGCATTGCATGGATCGAAAAATTGGAGCGCTGCACTCCGTGAACAATCCCGCGGCGCACCCTGCAGGAAAGTAAATTTCCGGCAATTCTTCCGCCGATCTCCCGGTGGACAGGCGATATACTGCGCTGGATTTGAGAGGAACGGGGTCCAGCCGGTTCTGGTTCGGCAGGCCACCGTCAATGGGCTGGTGTGGCCGAAGTCGAAGGTTCTGCACACCCGAGACTTCCGCGACTGATCTTTCAGAAGTCGGGTTGTTGATTGCCGGCGATGGCGCAACCTGCCATCATCGTTTCTTCATCTTTCGCTCCCGGTTGCCGGCAAACCGATCAGGCTCCCTTGGAGCTGAAAGGTCACGCGAACCGTCGGAGTCTCGTTCCGCCGGAACAGCCACACCAGCCCCTCTCAGAGCCGTCGGACTCCCCCACGCTTCCCCTGCTCCTGTGGCTGGAAAACTTCATCGCGCGTGCCGGATTTGCCGGTCTGGCCTGCGGGGCAAATCAAATCGAAGCCGAAGTACCCCCCCGAAGTACCCGATAGTCACGATGCCGGCGTCGCTTGCGGCGGCTGAGCAGAAACGCGATCGCCAGCGAAAAGACGAAACGGATTATCGGTCCGTGGCGTCCTCAAGACGTCGCTGAGCACCTGAGATTGAGCAACCATGGCTTCCACCGCAGTTCAATCCGGCCTGCAGTTGTATCTGCGCCAGATCAATGAATCTCCGCTGCTGACGGCAGAAGAGGAAAAGGAGCTGGCGCGTCGGATCATCCGGGATAACGATTTTGCCGCGCGAGAACGCATGGTGAAATCGAACCTCCGTCTGGTGGTGAACATCGCCAAGCACTACGTAAACCGCGGATTGACTCTGCTGGATCTTATTGAGGAAGGCAACATCGGGCTTCTGAAGGCTGTGGAGGGATTCGATCCGGAGAACGGCTCTCGCTTCAGCACCTATGCAAGCTGGTGGATCAAGCAGGCCATCAAACGCGCTCTGATCAACGCACAGCAGCCGATTCACATTCCTGCCTACATGGTGGAACTGATGACGGCCTTCAAACGCGCCCTGCGCCACCTTGAAGATACCCTTGGACGTCAACCCACACTGGAGGAGCTTTCCGCACACCTGAAGCTCAGCAAGAAGAAGATTGGCATTATCAAGCAGGCCGTGAAAGCCTTTAACGCTCCATCGCAATTCACCAGCCCCGATGGCGAAATCACCATCAACGATGTCGTCGCAGACTGCCACAATCCCACCCCGGACGACGAAGTGCAGCACGAAGCTGACCTTGAGCACCTTCAGGAACTTCTGAAACGCATCGATCAGCGCGAAGCGACCATTCTCAAGCTCCGTTACGGCCTCGAAGGCCGCGAGCCCATGACGCTCAAGGAAATCGGCAAGCAAATCGGCCTGACCCGGGAGCGCGTCCGCCAGATCGAACACGAGGCACTGAAAAAGCTCCGGGACGCGATGGCGGCTGCGTGAGCTGCAGGACCGAGGTCGGTCTCCTGCCTGCAGCCGTCGAAACCGGTGCACGGCGGGCATGGCGCCGACGGCAGCGGGCGCTGCGCCTCTTGTTTGTCGTCGCAAGCTTTTCCCGCCAGGGTCCAGCCAGCCACGGCCGCTGCTGGTGAGTCAATTCGCCTTATTCCGGAAGATCATAAAGTCCTGTTGTGGAGAAAGGCCACGCTCGACCCTGCGCCTGTTAAGGGCGGCGGTATACTCGGCCAGCTGTGCCCGCAACTCCGGCGAGATTGCATCCATGATCCCTGCCCCGCCGCGAATCACCACCGTTCGGCGCGGGACACCTTCGACGCCTTGCGTGGCAGGCTGCGCAAGATCCAACCGAGTGCCGGCTCCGACAGCCGCCGCCTTTTCCAACTCCTTGCGTGCCCGTTCCTGCTGGTCGATCATACGATCGAGAAATTCCTGTCGGCGCGGGCCTTCAGGAAGGCGGAAGTAATCGCTGACCACCTGGCGCATGTGTTCCCGAGGGTCGATCGAAGCGATACGGGCGAGGGCAGAAGGTACGTTGCCAGGCTCAACCTCCGCTTGCTTGAGGAACGCTCGAGGATCGACTTCCTTCCCGTCCACGATAACCTTCA
>JAVQWE010000030.1:0-12745 GCA_033579175.1 Phycisphaerales bacterium
TCCACCCGTGCTGCAACGGCGCGGGTGAATTCCTCCGCCACGCGCCAATGCACCAGCACGCGGTTGGCACAGACGCAGGTCTGGCCGGCGCAGCGGAACTTGTTGGCCATCAGCGCGTCGGCGGCGGCGGCAAGGTCGGCATCTTCCATGACCAGGAATGGGGCATTCCCGCCCAGCTCCAATGCCAGCCGCTTCACCTGACGGGCGCTTTGCGCAATCAGGAGCCGACCCACTTCTGTCGAACCGGTGAAGCTGATCAGCCGCACGGACGGGTGGGAGCAAATCACGCGTCCGATGGGCTCGGGCCGGCCAATCACGAGGTTCGCCAGACCCGGGGGGAGGTCCAGGGGCTGAAGCAGATGCCACAGGGCGATAGTGGTCAGGGGGGTCAGCTCAGCCGGTTTCACGACTACGGCGCAACCGGCCGCCAAGGCCGGGGCCAGCTTCTTGGCCAGCATGGCCAGGGGGAAGTTCCACGGCGTGATCAGGGCAACAACTCCCGCCGGGCGGTGGTGCACCGTCCATTGCAACCCGCGGATGCGCTCCGGCAAGGTGCGCGGGGCAAGAGTCTGAACGATGGAAGCAAAATAGCGGAAGAATCCCGCGGCGTATTCGACTTCGACGAGAGACTCCTTCAGCGGTTTGCCTTGTTCCAGGGTGATGATGCGCGCCAGTTCGGTTTTCTCGCGCAGCAGCGCATCGTGAATCGCCAGGAGCCAGTTGCGCCGCTGTTCCAGGGGCAGCGGGCTTTGACTGGTGGCCTCCAGGGCCCGGTCGGCCGACTCGATCGCCAACGTCGTCTGCGCTTCGGCCATGTTGGGGACGTGGGCGAGGGTCTCCTGGGTGGCGGGGTTGATCACCGCAATCGTTCCCTCCCCGCCAACCCACCGGCCGTCGATGTATCCACCGATCGTCTGCAGAAGGGGCGATTCGATCATGTTCTCTCCAGCGGAGGTATCATCGCGCGCCTTCTGTCGCCCGTCGAGCGGCGAGATGGGATCGCGCGGTGTTGGCGAAGCTGGTCCCAAGGGCGGTAGCGGCCGCGGCACGAAACTTTTGAAAGTGCCGTTTCTGCCGGGATGGATCATGGGGAGTTTTGACTGACTCCGGCGCGTCGACTATCGTCTGTGCATCTCGTGGGAGAGGTGGCAGAGTGGTTGAATGCGCCGGTTTCGAAAACCGGTCTGCCCGCAAGGGTAGCGGGAGTTCGAATCTCCCCCTCTCCGTTGCCGCCGAAGGCTGCATCGGTTCCGGGGTTTTGGCTCGGCTGGGCAACTTGCGGCGCTGCTGAATGCTTGGCACAGTGCAGATCGCGCACAGGGGGTGAGCCGATGGCGAAACGGGGCGAGTCAGGCGCCGGGGAGATGGTCGATGGGACTTCGTGAAAATCTGAACAAGAACCCGGCTTTGGCAGTGGCGGGGATGGTGGTCGTCGTCGGGTTGGTGGGATGGTTGTTCTTCGGCCGCGGGGGGGCGGGCGCGGGTGGGGGGGGAGCAAGCGGCGAACCGCAGCAGTTCTACACCATCGACGATGGCAAGACGTGGTTTGCCGACTCCTACCACAAGCTTGCGCCCTTTGAAAAGGATGGCAAGGAGGCGGTGGTCGCTCACGTCTACCGCGATCTGGACAACAAGCAGGATTTCGTGGCGTATCTGTCTCGGGTAACACCGGAAGGTCGAAAAGCCGCCGAAGAACGCGCGCGCCGCGCCGCCCGAGGGGAAATTTCCTCCCTCGAAAGCGGGGTCATCCTGATGGAGTATCGTCGTCCGGGCGAGACCACGTGGATCAAAGCCAATGACCCCCGCGCCGTCGCCTTGATCGGAGAAGTCAAAAGCCCCAGGGGCAGTTCGAACGTTGAACCGGTTTTCCCCAAGTGAATGCAGGGTGGTCTCAAGCTTCGGCCGTGTTGTCCCTCCAGCGGGCAGCCTCGGCAAACCTGACAATCTGCCGACTGCGGCACTGCCTCCAATGAATCCGGGTTTCACGTCGTGCTGATTCCGATCGCCTCCCGCGCTTGACTGAGATTCCGGGAAACCTTCGGGTGTCTTCGGCTTGCAATCGAAGCAAGTTGGGTAGATTTTGCGGCGGTCGAGGGTGCCGATTGACCGTTCGTCGAGTCCGGATCGACAACATCCCCTTTGCCGAGCATCGGCGGTCGCGGGGCCTGTGGCGACGAGGGCATTGGCCGGCGAGCTGGATCGCGCCTTCCACGTGGAGCGCCGGCCAGCCACTGGTCTTTGCCTGCCGCAAACGTTGGGAGCAGCCGGCCGCGGGGACGGTGCGGGTGCACGTCTCTGCCGACGAACGTTACGCACTGTTCGTCGATGGCAAGCTGGTGGGCCGCGGACCGGAAAGGGGGGATTTAAACCATTGGTATTTTGAGACTTACGACTTGGAGCTGTCTGCCGGCAATCATGGGATCGTTGGGTTGGTGTGGGTGTTGGGAAGCTCATCTCCCGTCGCGCAAATCTCTGCCGGACCGGGATTTCTGTTGGCGGCGGATGCGCCGCGCGACCAGCACCTGAGCACCGGACAACCCGGTTGGGAGATTCTGCAGGTCCGAGGTTTTACGGTGCTCCACTTTCCTGATCTCTCCCACGATGGCTTCACGGGTAAAAAGCTGCGACTGGATGGCCGCCTGTGGCCCTGGGGTGTGGAGCACGGCGCGGGGGAGGGTTGGTTGCCCGCCGACATCGTTGGACCGGCAACCAGCGACTATCCCCCGGAGCGGCTGGCGGGTCGCTCGCTGGTACCGGCGGCCTTGCCCCCAATGCTTTGGGCAGCAATTCCCCCGCCTCGGTGCAGGTTCGCCGAAACCGATGCCCCCGACTGGCGGCAAATCGATCAGCGAATCTGCGATCCGGGTGCTCACGATCCCGTGTTGGCCTCGGAAATCGAGCAGATGCTTCGCGGCAGGGGGGCTGTCATCGTGCCCCCGAGGCAGAGGATTCGAGCCGTCCTGGACCTTGGCGAATACTTCTGTGCCTACCCGGAACTGGAGCTTTCCGGCGGCAGCGGAGCCATCGTCCGGCTCGCTTGGGCCGAGTCGTTATATGACTTTCCCCCCGGGGTCAGCCGCTCCAAGGGCGATCGCAACCAGACCGCGGGCAAGTACTTCCGGGGGTTTGCCGACGAGTTCATTGCCGACGGCGGGCGGGAACGGATCTTCCGAACGCTCTGGTGGCAGGCCGGTCGGTATCTTCAGCTTTTTATCGAGACCCGTGAAGAGCCCCTGCAATTGCACCGTCTGGAGCTGACCGAGACGCGCTTTGATCTTCCCGAAGACGGCTCCGTCCTGATTGAAGGTCCGGCCTGGGGGTCGGCGTTGCCGCTGTGCCGCCGCTCGGTTCAGACCTGCGCGCACGAGGTGCTGGCGGATTCCCCGTATTACGAACAGCTCAACTACGTCGGCGACGCGCGACTGCAGGTGCTCTGCCACCTGACTTCAAGCCGTGACGATCGCCTGGCTCGAAAGACGATCCAGTTGATCGATGCCTCTCGCCTGCCGGACGGATTCACTCAGTCGCGGTATCCAAGCAGGGTTGTGCAGGTGATCCCCGGTTACTCGCTGCTGTGGGTGGAGATGGTGCGTGACCTGTTCTGGTGGAGACCTTCCACCGATTTCATCCGCGATCGTCTGACGGGGTGTCGTACGGTTCTGGCAGCCTTTGCTCGTCACCTGAACGACAAAGGGCTGCTGGCCGGGCTGCCGGGGTGGAACTTCGTGGACTGGTCCCCGGACTTTCCGGGCGGCGAAGTGCCCGGTGACGATCCTTCCGCCAACGCGATTGCCAACCTGCAATTCCTCTGCGCGCTCCACGCCGCGGCGGAGCTGGAGCGCGCCGTCGGCATCCCGGCCTTGGGCGACCATTACGCCGCCGAGGCTCATCGACTGGCTGAAGCCGTGCGACGGACGTTCTGGGATTCCCGCCGCCGGCTCATCGCCGATGACGCGTCCCACAGCCGGTATTCCGAGCATGCACAGGCCTTGGCGATCCTCGCGGGATTGCTTGAATCGCATCAGTGCCGGCCCCTTCTGGAAGCTCTGGCCGATCCGCCGGGCGATCTCGCTGCGGCAACGGTGTATTTTGTCCACTATGTCGTGGAAGCCTTGCGTTCGGGTAGCTTGGCCGATGCCATCTCCCGACGGCTGAAACCCTGGGCTGACTTTGTGCGGGTTGGGCTGCGCTGCACACCGGAAGGGCCGGAACCTTCGCGTAGTGATTGCCATGGCTGGAGCGCCCATCCGCGGTTCCACGTCGCGGCGACGATTGTCGGCATCCGCCCCGCCGAGCCGGGTTTTGCCGCCGTCGAATTCCGTCCCATGCTGCCGTCGGATGCGATTTCGGCCCGCGCCGTGGTGCCGCATCCCCGCGGCGTGGTGGAGGGACAGGTCTGTCGCGAAGCGGGGGGAATGACCCTGAGCTGGCAATTGCCCGAAGGGGTACCCGCGCGCATCGTGATGGGCCGGACGGCGCACGAACTTTCATCGACGCAAGGGAAGCTCACCTTGTCGAGCTGAGACTCCGAGCCTGCCGCGGCCGGCCATCGACAAGGGACGGCCGAATCCGAAGGACGGGACTGCTCCCGGGGTTGGCCACAGAGGATCGCCGGTTATTCGGCGGGTTCGATTGTCACCGTGAGACCCTTTGACCGGAATTGCTCGCTGTACAGTTCGGCCCGTTCCTTATGCGTGGTCAGCAGCAGTGATACGCCGGTCTTATGAGCCTCTTCCATCCGCTGGATCGCCTCGATTTCCGTCAGCGGCGTCAGTTCAAGGATGGTCAGCACCACGTAACCCATTTCGTTCTTATCGTCGTTATGCAGCAGCACCTTCCAGGGAGGTAGCGGCTGCGGGGGCTTCTGCCGGGGCTTGACCTTGCGAGCCTTCTTCGGCTTGACGACGGTTGCAGTCGGAGCGACGGGTTTGTCCTGCTGTTTCTCGGGCATGCTTAAGCGCCCTCCCTCTGCTGACATCCAATCTACGCACGCCGCGTGTTCGGCGTTCGATCAAAAGATAGCATATGCGCCGCGTGATGGCGTGACAATTGAAATCCAGCCGCTTGCCGCACTCCGGCTTTCCCCTGTACGCTCGCGCCCATGGGCCAGACCGAACGCGTGTTTGCCGGAGCCATGAGCGGTACCAGCGCCGACGGCGTGGACATCGCCGTCGTGGGCATCTCCGGCGGGGGGGTGGAACTGTCGGTGCGGATTCTGCGGCATCACCATATGCCTTATGGATCGGAACTTCGCCGACGAATCTTTGCTCTCCGGCAAAGCGGGGTCAGCACCCTGGAAGACCTCGCCATGATTGGACGCGAGATTTCTCTGGCCTACGCCCATGGGCTTCTGGAAGCATTCACGGCGGCGCAGGTGCACCGATCGCAGGTGACGGCGATCGGGGCGCACGGGCAAACGCTGCTGCACGCCCCCCCGAACACCTTGCAGTGGCTCGACCCGGCTCTGATCGCTGCGGAGACGGGCGTACCTGTCGTCAGCGACTTCCGACGCGCCGACTGCGCCGCCGGCGGGCAGGGGGCCCCTCTGGTGCCCTATGCCGATTATGCTCTCTTTCGACATCCGCTGAGCCTGCGGGCGCTGGTGAACCTCGGCGGCATCGCCAATGTAACCGTCCTCCGGCCGGCCTGTGCCTTGGGGGATGTCGTTGCCTTCGACACCGGCCCGGGCAACTGCATCAGCGATTTCTTATGTCGCAAGCACGATCCCAACGGGATTGGCTTTGACCGCAACGGGCAGATGGCCACGGTGGGGCTTCCTGATCTGCCTACAGCCCAGCGCATGCTCGCCGAGCCGTTTTTTGCCGCGCCACCCCCGAAATCCACGGATGTTCCTCAGATGATCGCGGCGTGGGAAAAGGCTTATACCCTCACCGATCCGCGTCCGTTGCCCGACCTGTTGGCCACCGCCTGTTACATCACGGCATCGGCAATCCTCGACGCGCTGTATCGGCTGCTGGGCCGGCTGCCGGATGAGTTGATCGTCAGCGGCGGGGGGTGCCGAAACCAGTCAATCCTCGGATTCCTTCGGGCTACCCCGGGCATGGTGGTGCGGAGCAGCGACGAATACGGACTGCCCGCCGAAGCCAAGGAGGCCGTGGCATTTGCGATTCTGGCGGCGGCGCACGTCGATGGCATCCCCGCCAACATTCCTTCGGTGACGGGTGCCCGTCGGAGTGTCGTGCTCGGCAGCCTCACGCCTCGTCCGTCGCCGGCGTGACCCGCGATGAAGTTACGGGTTCACAACGGCACCGCGTTTTGCCCCGCAGGCTGGCCGAAGCCGTCCGATTCGGTCCGAGAGGCGTAACAACCCGGCCGGCCCGGTGGCAGGGTTCCGGGCAAGGGAAGATGGCGAAGCCCACCCGAGGCAGTGGCAGCGGTGTCGCGGTTGTATCGGCGGATCGGGCCTGCAGACCCTTCGCGGGCAGCATGCAAGCCGGCTGACGCGACGGTCTTAGAGGGATCGAATCAGTCGGCAGAACCGTTGAGACTGAATCTGAAGCGAGATCTGTGCTAATCTGTGCAGCAGCATGAACGATCGCGGGCATTTATTGACCGAACAGCGGCTGGCCGAGTCCATGCGCCTCGACGCGACAACCATCGAGCAGGGCGTGGCCATCATGAACGCGCAGGACCGTATCGCGGTCGAGGCCGTGGAAAAGGTGCGCGGCGACGTCGTTCGCGCCATCGAGCTGGTGGTGCAGGCGTTGCGAGCGGGGGGACGACTGATTTACTTCGGCGCCGGCACCAGCGGACGGCTGGGCGTGCTGGACGCGGCCGAGTGCCCGCCGACGTTCCGCAGCGATCCGCAGACGGTTCAGGGGGTGATAGCCGGTGGGCGCGAGGCGATGTTCGTGGCCCAGGAAGGCGCCGAAGACTCGCCAGAGGATGGCGCCAGGGACGTGGATGAGCGCAACGTCGGTCCCGGGGATGTCGTCATGGGCATCGCCACCGGGGGCACAACGCCCTACGTGCACGGAGCGCTGCGCCGGGCGCGGGAACGAGGCGCCCGCACCGTGTTTCTTTCATGTGTGCAGCCGGTCCCGGAGGAGCCGCAGGTCGATGTGGTCATTCGTCCGTTGACCGGGCCGGAAGTCCTCACCGGCTCCACCCGCCTGAAAGCCGGCACCGCCACAAAACTCGTGCTCAATCAGATCACCACGATCAGCATGGTGCAGCTTGGAAAATGTTATGAGAATCTGATGGTCGATCTGCGCGCAACCAACCAGAAGCTGTGGGATCGCGGGGCCAGGATCATCAGCATGCTCACCGGGCTGGATCGTGAGCCGGCGATGGACTTGCTCCGCCGGGCCGACGGGCATGTGAAGCTGGCCATCGTGATGCACAAGCTGGGCATCCCGGTGGATCAGGCCAGAGAGCGGCTCCAGCAGGCGGGTGGATTCCTGCGAAGGGCCCTCGGTGAAGCTTGAGAGTCGAGCACGGGCAGCGGCTCCCACACTTCGGCAAGGACGGAGGACCTCTGGCAAGTCCGAGGCAAACCGTAGTGGGCAGGGGAGTCGGCAACGTGAGACAGCCCGCTGGGAGGGGGACAACAACGCTGAGCACGCGATGGAGTCCCGGGAGGGAGCCTCCGGACGAGGGTTCGACTCTTAGCGCAAAATTAACATAATGTTAGGTTCAGTCCCGGCGGCTGGTAGTCATAAGTTATTTGGCAGAAAGACTTTACAGAGGAATTGCAAAAATGTTCCGCGCGGAACATCGCACGCGAAGGGGGGATTTTCCTCCCCGAAGAACGATTGACCGCTCCACGGCCAATGTTCTGCGCGGAACATTGCCTGCCACCATCAGGGGTGGCGCGGATTGAGCGTTCTGCGCGCTGCGCGAGCCATGGTGTTGCGCAGAACAACGAATGGCCGCCCGCGGCACCTCGGCGGGGAGATTTGGGTGGCGGAGGGAGCGACCGCAGCCGCGGTGGGGAGCCGCTCATGCTGCGGGCAGGGGGTTGGCATGTCGAGAGGCGTCATCCCGAGGCCGCGTCGCGAGCGATGACGACGTTGCGGGAATCCTCCACGACGATCGGCTCACCCAATTGATCGTGCACGTCGACGTTGCGCAGACGAAGCCCGTCGGCGTTCCTCGCAATCACCCCCGCCCGGCAATGTCGCCCGCAGACGCTGGCCATCGCCGGCTGACCGGCTTCGGTGTTGTGCGGGTCGAGATAAAAAGAACAATCGGTCAGGACCAGATCCTCGACGAACATTTCCGGCAGACCCAGAATGTAGGCAGCGGCGTACTTCACATTGCGGGCGGTGATGTGACTGTAACGGAAGCGCCGGAAGCGGGGGGTGCCTTCATCGACCGGGCGCGGCGAGGTGTCGGTGACCCGCGCATCGCCCCACGCCCCGCAGCCGTAAAACAGGTTGACGACGATCGGGCACAGAACCCCCTCCATCACCAGGTTGCAGACGCGCAGGTCTTCCACGACTCCCCCCCGGCCGCGGCGGGCTTTAATGCGAATGCCACGATCGGTGCCGATGAAGACACAATTGCTGATCGCAACATTGCGCACGCCTCCGGTGATCTCACTGCCGATCACCACTCCCCCGTGTCCGTGCAGCAGCGTGCAGTTGGTGATAGTGATGTTTTCGCACGGGCGATATTCCCGACGGTTATCGGTTTCCTTACCGCTTTTGATGGTGATGCAATCATCGCCGACATCCACATAGCAATCGCTGATCCGCACGTTCCGGCAACTGTCGGGGTTGATGCCGTCGGTGTTCGGAGAATCCGGAGGGTTGATCACGCTGATGCCATGGACCACGACGTTATCGCAGGCCAGCGGCGTGACAGTCCAGCTTGGCGAGTTCGTGGCGGTGATGCCTTCGATGCGGACGTTGAAGCAATCGACCAGTCGGATGAGCGTCGGTCGGACATCCGGCGGGTCCATCGTGGTGCGATTCTGCCACCACCACCGACCGTTGCCGTCAAGGGTTCCCCGCCCGGTGATTGCAACATTCCGGAGCCCCTCACCACCGATCAGCGGTCGCCGACCGGGCTGGCTCGTCTTGGAAGGATCGGCGGCACCTTCCCAGCGGCTGCGCCACAGGGGGAAGTCCTCCGGTTTGCCGGAGCCCAGCAGGGTTGCCCCCGGCTCCAGATGCAAGGTGATGTTGGAGCGCAACTCGATGGCTCCGGTGACAAACGTGCCTGCAGGCACCACCACCGTGCCACCACCCGCTTCCGCCGCTGCATCGATTGTGGCCTGAATCTGGCGGGTGTTGCGGGTTTCGCCATCGCCGACGGCGCCGAATCGAGTGATCTCAAAAATCATACAGGTCGGTTCTCTCCCGGAAGCCTCGCGCGGTGCACGTTCAGGGCTTCCATCCGTCTTCTCCGGCCAGAACGTTCTGGCGGGTGTATTCGGCCGCCTCGGTCGGACTCAACTGCTGTGACCACGGCACGCGGCCGGACACATCGAGAGGCGCGCCCGACAGGTCCATCGATCCGAACTCGCGGAATCGGGTCACCTTCTGCGGTTCGAGGTTCTGCTTGTCCTTCAGATGCCAGGGATTCCACCCGTCGGGTCGGATGTGTGGACCCATTTGGCAGCGGATGAACGCCACCGCCGCGTTGCTGCCCCGGTCCCATTGCCAGGGACGACCGAGAAACGCCGGAGTGTCGTCCCCGATGAGCCGGCAATCCAGAAACACGAAGCCGAACTTCGCGTGCGGCGGTGTGCGGGCGGCCGTCACGTAACCCCCTTGTTTGCTGCGGATTTCGCAATGATCAAAAACGGCGGTAGATCGCCCGAAGATGAAGTCGACCCGACCTTCGATGTAACAGCGCTCGAACAGTTGCCTCCCGCCATCGACGCAGAGCGTGTCCTGCCAGCCGAGAAAACGGCAGTTGCGGAACACGCCCCGATCTCCTGTGATACGTAGTGCGACGGCCTGACCCACCTGCCCGGCCGTGTTCTCGAAGGTGAGGTTTTCGGCGTGGAAATCGTCGGCCAGGATCGTGGTTGACGCGCTGCCGCTGGTGCCCACGGGTTGGGTGGCCGGGGGAACAACGCTTCCGGCGAACAGGTCGAACGTGAGAACGGTGTTCCGAGGGTCAGGGTCTGCCCCGCGCAGGGTGATTCGCGGTTTGGATGTCTCGACACGGATACGCTCTTTGTAAGTTCCGGGCTGAATTTCGATGACGATCCGCTGGGGGTTGTCTTCCGGCACGGCATCGATGGCCTGCTGCACGCTGGAAAAGTCCATCGTGCCGGTTCGGCAGACGCGAATGACTTTCTCTTCGGCGTGGCCGAAGGTGGCCATCAGTACGACCGACAGCAGTCCTGCGAGGATCCGGCCGATCCGGCCATTCCGCCGCGGATGTGCCTCGCCGACGACGATCCTGCGGATTCGCAAGGGAAAGGTTGGTTCGATCTGCTGATTCACTTCAGATGCTCTGCAAGTTGAGGAACGACGCGCTGCAGGTCCTCAACCACTACTCGTCCGACCAGTTCGCTGCCGCGGGCATTGAGATGCGTGCGGTCATAGGTCCCATCTTCCTTCTTGAATTCCAGCGTGTGGCAGCCTTCGTCGCCGAGCGATTCGAACAGCTCCCGGCTTCTTTTGTGCAGGTCGATCAACGGAACATTCATTTCTGCCGCGACCTCGCGCACCACGGAAGCGTAATCCTCCAGATCACAGCGAATCCTGCCGTCGGGCTCAAACCGTCGACGTGCCATCGAAGTCACCAGGACGGGCTGTGCTCCGATAGCGCGGCTTTCCTCGACGTAACGACGCAGATTCTGGCGATACGTGGTCTGCGGGTCCGTCTGGCGCGCCGGGCCTTTGCCGGGCTGGTCATTATGCCCGAACTGGATCAGGACATAGTCCGGCCGGCAATCGAGCACTTTCTGCCAATGCCCCTCTTCGCGGTAACTTTTGGAGCTTCTCCCACCTTTGGCGAGGTTGATCACATCTACGGTGGTTTCGGTGAGCGCGGCAAAGCCGGCGCCCCATCCCTGGTCGTCGGTCACCGTGGAATCACCCGCCAACGCAATTCGGATTTTGGCGGTTCGTGTCATGGTCGAGGCGCTTCGCATGGTGGGATCCCATCCATCCTTTCCCCCCAGAACAGTGGCCAGGGTGATGCGGGCGGCCTCCTCGGCGTTGAGCTGACGCGACCACGGTACCCGCGCCGCAGGGTTGGCGCCCGGCCCGCGACTTTCGAATTCAGCGAAGCGGGCCGTCTTCTCGTTCTCAGGATTCCGCCAGTTGTCCCATCCTTCCGGCGCGATCTGCGCAGGCAGATGACATCGAAGAAAAGTCACGCTTGCATGCGGCCGCCAGGGACGGCCCAGGAATGTCCGTTTCACCCCCGGGGCGGCAGTGACGGTGCACTCGTGGAAGACGTAGCCGAACGGATCGCCGGGCTCCGTCGACGCGGCCGTGATGTAGCCATCCGCCAGGCAATGAATGTGGCACTTCTCGAACCACGCGGTGCCGCGGGAGTAAATGAAATCGACATGTCCTTCGATGTAACAGTTTTCGAAATAGGACCTGCCGCGGTTGACCCGCAGCGTATCCTGCCAGCCAAGGAACCGGCAGTTACGGAAAATCCCGCGGTCAGCATCGTGATACATCGCCAGTCCCTGGCCGTTGTTGCCGGAGGTGTTTTCAAACGTGATGTTTTCCGCAGTGAAATCTTCACCCCGAATGAGCGTGCTGGCGCTGTCGGGGGTGCTGATCGGACGTCCGTCCGGCAGGATCACCTTCACATTCTTGTCGTCGGTGAGGATGGTCAGGCGGGCGTCCTCACCGCGGAAGGTCAGGCGGTTCAGGCCTTTGGGTACCACCACATGCTGCTTGTATCTTCCGGGCTTGATGAGAATGACCACCGGCGATTCATTCGGTGACGGAAGAGAGTCAATGGCCGACTGGACATCCGCAAAATCTCCCGAGCCGTCCTGCGCGACGGTGATCGTCCGGGGGCTGCCGAAGCTGTGCGGACCCGGAAAGAGAGCCAGCAGGGTGCACAGGACGCCCAGAGGCATGATCCATCGTGCCATCGGCGGATTCTTCCGCTCCGTCGATGCGACCCCGCAGACCGCAAGGCCCTTCCGGTCGGGCTTCGCGCAGGACGCAGCCGGTAAAATTCCTGGTTCGTTCACTTGCCCTCCCCCAAGATCCGCGCCCTCCACTTCGGATACGCATCGATCACGCGCTGCGGCGAGGTGGTGAACCACGCATAGCGTGCCCGGCGCTCGGCACCGACCTCCTCGAGCTTCCAGCGCTTCACGCCGTCACGATCGCAGAAGAACGGCTGATTGGTTTCGATGTCATAGAACCGCGCCCACAACGGCGGCGCCGCGGGGTCGTCCTTCAAGACGCGGTCCACGCCATATTCCAACGCCGGATCCACGATCTTTTCATAACGCTTGCCGGTGATCTTGGATCTCTCGAACCAGGCGACGGCCGAGTCAACAGCCTCGATGACACGCGGCTCAGGCTCGGGAAGCTCCATCAGCAGGTGCACGATCGAGGCGCTTTCATACGTGCAGATCGAGGGCAGCTCGTACGTGCGCGCCGAGGTTGGGGCCAGGGTTTCGGCGTCATGTTGCTGGCACCAGGCTGTCAGTTGGCCGTTGACGCGAATCTGGCATCGAAGGATGCAATCAATGCCACGCCGGAAGGCGTCGGCGGCGCGGGAGACGGTTTCGGCGCTGAGAAATGCAAAATCGGGCTTGCGCTCGACAACGTCTCCTAGCAGC
>JAVQWE010000031.1:0-8518 GCA_033579175.1 Phycisphaerales bacterium
AAGAAACGTAGCCCGCCGGACGGTCGAAGCGGTTGTCAGTCGGATGACTCCAGTGCCGGGGTCGCGAGGCGAGTTGCCGGCGCAGTTCATCGCGTTGCCGGCAGCTCAACGGTCAGCTCAAGCTGCTCTTGCCCGCGAAGGATGGTCAGGGGAACCCTGCCAGCAAGGCTGGTCATGACCGCCGCGAAATTCGGTGGGTCTCCCACGGTCTCCCCCCCGATGGCGAGGATCAGGTCATTGCGTCGGATTCCTGCGCGTTCGGCGGCAGAGTTCGACTTGACGTCAAGGACGACGACCGCCGGTCGGCTCCCTAGAAGCCGATTCTCCCGTCGCAGGAAGTCGGCCGGCAGCACCTCACGAACGTAAACCCCCAGCGACGGGCGGCTCACCTTACCGCGAGCCACGATCTGTTCGACGACAGGTTTGCACCGTGCCGTTTCAAGGAATTGACCCTGTCGAAGGAAACCGCAAACCTGTCCGTCCACGGAGATCACCAGTCCTGAATCCTGCAAGGTGCCGGTCCAGACGGTCAGCCGACCGTACTCGCCCGTCATGTTCAGGAACATGGCCAAAGCGCCTTCCGCGGGCTGGCGGCCGGATAATCCGGCGTACTGTGCCGGTGGCTGATCCAGCTTCAGGACGGTCAGAAAAGTCTGACGATCCGCACCGACGAAACGCGCGGTGGCAACCGCTCCATCGCCGCTCCTGACCGTAAGCGGATGGTCGCGGATCAGATCGGCTTCGATGTAATAGGGAAGCAGCACGTGCCCTTGTGCATCCACCACGACTCCGATAGACCGCGCCCCAATGCTCAGAACAGCCTTATCTTCTCCACGACCACCAACCAGCTCGAACGAGCCATCGCCGCGGGGCACCAGCGTGTAAGCGTCATCGGCATCGGCGTCGGTCGGGTGAGTGGAAGGACCCATCGATCCTTCCGTGTATTTCTGCGACGGAGATCGCGCCAGTTCCTCGCGCAGGCGACGTGCGGCTTCGGGGGGCAGACTCAGGTCCCACCGTTTGATCGTGAAATCCTGCTCCATCAGGTTCAGCGCCCAGTTCGGAGTGGGCAGATACGCCCGAACCAGTTGCCCGCGGCATTTCTCGTACAGCGATTGTGTTTCCTGGCTGAGCCTTGCCAGCGCCGTGAGGACGGGATCTGCCCAGGTCGGCGTCGTAAGCCCCAGTGCAAGGCACAAAGCCAGCAGCCCTCGAAGGATCATTCAGAAATCATCTCCGATCAACCGTACCCCGCCGCTGCGCAACTGAAGCTGCTTCTGTCGCAGGCGATGGAAGTCATTGGCAAACTGCTGCGCTTCTGCAAGCGTGGCAAAGCGCTGACGGGTAATGAGCTTGCCGGAAGCGTCAGTGAGGGTGACCTCGAAAGCGGGTGGTTGCCCCAGGGGCACGGCTACCGGTGTGATGCTGCCGGCGCCGATCCCCGCGATATGCCGGCTGTCGGGAACGAGCAACGGTGGTCCGTCGGCGGTCAGATCCAAGCCGCGACGAGCGGGGGAACCGGCAACCGTCGCGCCAGACGTCGCTTCCGTGACGGCACCCGGACCGGCCACACCCCCGCGATAGATGTATCCCACCGCAAACCCGAGGACCAGCACCGCCGCCACGCGCGTCAGACCGCGCATCCAGACCGTCGCCCGACCCAGGACCGGTCGAGCGGCCTGGCGATGCTGCTGCAGGGCGCCACGGACATACCACTGCAGCCGCTGCGATTCCAGCTCGCCCGGTTCCAGCGATGCAAACGCCTCGACGCGAACTGCCCTCCACTCGCGCAAGCGCGAGAGCTCGCTCGACATCGTCACATCCGACTTCAACCGGGCTTCCAGACCGACGAGTTCCGCTTCCGAAAGATCGCCGTCGAGATACCGGTCAAGCAGTTCCAGTTCGTGATCGGAAAGGCTCATGGTTTTCCCCGACTGCTCCAGTCGCAACTGCAAAGGCTTTCAGGCGCCGCGCGGCGCGCCAAGCTTGTTCTTTTCCACATAATCCCTCAGCATTCTCTCAATCTGCCGACGGGCTCGGAAGATCCAGGTTTTCACCTGCGGAACCGACGCGTTGAGAGTTGCGGCGATTTCGGCGTATGAGAGGTTCTCATACTCGCACAACACCAGTGCCGCCCGGAAATGATCGGGCAGGCGACTGATCGCTTCGCGCACTCGCGCGACAGTTTCGTTCTCCATCATGCTGGCAAGCGGCGTCTGATCGCGATCCGGGTGCTCGTCTCCGACCACCTGCATTCGCGCGTGCCGAAGCAGCCGCAACGCTTCATTCACCACGGCCCGTTTCAACAGACCACCCGGTTCGCGCCAGTCGTAGCGATGCCGGTGCTGGAACAGGTTCGTCACCGCCTGCTGGACGACATCCTCGGGCGCTGCGCGATTTCCCACGATGGCCCGGGCGATGGCCAGAAGCCGGCGCGAATGCTGCGCGACAGCTCGCTCGAACAGCTCGATCGTCGGATCGCTCCCGCCGGCCATTCTGCCTGCCTCAACCACTATGCGCCAGCCCCGAAGCAGTTTCACCGGACAAAGCCCTAATTTCTGCTTCCGGGCTGCTTGAAACCTCCGAAGCCCGATAAATTCGGGCATCCCGGGTGCAAGGTCAATGATGGAATCGCATGAGACGGATATCATGAATACCCGGCACTCGTTTTCGGGAGAACGCGAAGATGTTCCGCCCCCTGGTCTTGATTCCGCTGCTTCTGACGGTACCCACGGTCACGGCCTCCCCCGACGAGCGGGCGCGGGTGGTGATCGATCGGGGAATCGCCTTCCTGCGATCCCAGCAGCAACCCGATGGAGGATGGCAGCGCGCCAATGACCCCCCCGCCATTACAGCCATCGTTCTGCGCGCCTTAGTCCTCGACGAAAATCTTGACGCCAAGACCGATTTCGTGGCTCGTGGCTACCGGAAGTTGCTGAGTTACCAGTTGGCAGACGGGGGAATCTACAAAGACCTGCTGGCCAATTACAACACCGCGATTGCCATCAGTGCCTTGGCGGCGGCAGAAGAACCTGAGTTTCGGCCTCACATCGAACGCGCGGTGGCATACCTGAAGGGATTGCAATGGACTCCCGACACCCGCCCGGAATATGTCGGAAAGCCCGGGGAGAAAACACCGGAGCTTCACACGGGTCGACAGGTGGTGCAGGACGAATCGGACCCGTTTTTCGGGG
This sequence comes from Phycisphaerales bacterium, assembly GCA_033579175.1. Classification (GTDB taxonomy): domain Bacteria; phylum Planctomycetota; class Phycisphaerae; order Tepidisphaerales; family Tepidisphaeraceae; genus JAVQWE01. The sequence goes on from JAVQWE010000031.1 coordinate 3,195, forward strand.
GTTTCGGCTACGGCGGGCGATCGCGCGGCGCGGGCAGGCCTGATCTGTCGAATGCCTCGATGGCCATTGAGGCCCTGTATGATGCGGGGTTGAAGCCTTCCGATCCGGCGTTTCAGAACGCGATCCGATTCATCTCGCGACTGCAGAATCACAGCGAAACCAATCCGGCGCCGTGGGCAGGCAATGACGGGGGATTCATCTACGGCCCGGCAGACAACCGGCAGGGGGAATCGATGGCGGGAGAGTATCTGGACCCGAGCGGCCGACGAATGCTGAGGTCCTATGGTTCCATGACCTACGCCGGCCTCAAGAGCTTCATCTACGCCGGACTGAGCCGGGACGATCCCCGCGTCCGTGCCGCCTTTGAGTGGATTCGCCAGAACTGGACGCTTGAGGAAAACCCCGGAATGCGCCTGAATGACCCGCAGATGGCACGACACGGAATCTACTACTACTATCACACGCTGGCGCGCGCCCTGTCTGCCTACGGCCAGCCCAGAATCATCGCGGCCGACGGCTCGAGCCACGACTGGCGCCTGGAGCTGATCGCAAAGCTGGAATCGCTTCAGAAGCCCGACGGCAGCTGGTCCGGCGAGAAGCGCTGGATGGAGGACAATCCAGTGCTGGTGACGAGCTATTGCGTGCTGGCGCTGCACGAGGCGCGGGCCGACCTGAAGCGTCATCCGCCCGAATGATCCTGCGATCAGAACCGGACTGCTGGTTGGATTGACGCCTCAGGCGACAACCTTTCGGATCGGCGATATAGTCTCAGGCATGTCGATGTCGGGTCCAAGCGACCGTCCGGGAAGCGCTGGTTCTGCGTCCCCGACGGGCGGAAATTCCCCCGCCGGTCCGTCGGCGGGTGGGAACGGTGATGCGCTCCGTCTGGCCGGAAGGCAATATGTTCGCTTTGCATTTTACAAGTTGGACCGCGCCTGGCGCCGTCTCCCCGGGAATCGACAAGCCGAGCACAAGCGAGAACTGGCCGATGCAATCTCCAGTTTCAATCGCCGGATGCTCCTGCGACCCTACAGCCTCATGGGCACCCGTTGCGACGCCGAGCTGCTGCTCTGGCAGATTGCTCAGAGCATCGAACCATTTCAGGCGCTGGCGTCGTCGATCGCGCGAACCTCGATGGGGTCGTACCTGGAGATGACGGCGTCCTATCTGTCGCAGACCAAACGCTCGGTTTATGAGATCCGCGAGCCCGTCGGCGGTGAGGAGGAACGCCTGGTCATTTCCCCCAGCGAGGCGCGTTACCTCTTTGTCTACCCGTTTCTGAAGACTCGTCCCTGGTATAAGCTGCCCTTCAAAGAGCGGCAGCGGATGATGGACGAGCACATCCGCGTGGGTCGAAAATACCCGGCAGTGAAGCTGAACACGACCTACTCGTTCGGTCTGGATGATCAGGAATTCGTCGTGGCTTTTGAGACCGACGAGCCGGCCGACTTCCTCGACCTGGTGCAGGAGCTTCGTGAGACGGATGCGAGCCTGTACACCCTGCGGGATACCCCGCTCTACACGTGCATCAACCTGCCGCTCGAGGAGGCGCTGGATGCCCTGGGTGGTCCGCCGATCGCATCACCTCGCGAACATCGCGTCCCTGGCGATTGGCAGGCGGCGTGTCCGGTGAGCGAGCTGCCCCCAGGCAGCCGGAAGGTGGTGTTCCTGGGGACGCAACAGGTGGTGCTGTTCAACCTCGAGGGCAATCTTTATGCGATTTCGAACCGGTGTTCGCATGCACGGGGACCGCTGAGCGAAGGGCGCCTCTCGCCGCAGGATTGCACGGTCACGTGTCCCTGGCATTATGCGAAGTTCGATTTGAAGACGGGGATGGTGGTGGACGGGATTGCCAGCAGCCCGGTTGCTTCGTATCAGGTGCAGGTTCGCGATGGAACGGTTTTTATCGCCCCCGCCGGGCACCGCGACGAGCCGCTCGGAAACGTCGATCCCACTTTGACAGACTCTCATGCTGCCGGTTGATGCGATTCTGATCGTCTCGTTCGGAGGCCCGGAACGTCGTGAAGACGTACTGCCTTTTCTGCGGAATGTCCTTCGCGGGCGCAACGTGCCCGCCGAGCGAATGGCGGAAGTTGCCCACCACTATGAGCTGTTCAACGGGGTCAGCCCGATCAACGCGCAGAATCGCGCGTTGATCGCGGCTTTGCGTCAGGAGCTGTCGGCTCACGGACTTTCCCTGCCGATTTACCTGGGCAATCGCAACTGGCACCCGCTCCTTTCGGACACGCTGCGTCAGATGCGTGATGAGGGTGTCCACCATGCTCTGGCGTTCTTCACTTCGCCGTTCAGCAGCTACTCGGGCTGCCGTCAGTACCGTGAGAACATCGCAGCAGCACGGGAACAAGTCGGCGACGACGCACCGCAGGTGAGCGTTCTGCGGAAATTCTTCAATCACCCCGGGTTCATCGAGCCGAATATCGCAAATCTGCGATGTTCCTTGGAGACGTTTCCACCGGATCGGCGCCAGCATGTGCATGTCGCCTTCACGGCCCACAGCATCCCTCAGGTCATGGCTCGAGGATGCAGATATGTGGAGCAGCTCACGGAAGTCTGTCAGCTGGTGGCCTGCGGGGCGGGGGTATCCCGTTGGCGGCTGGTATACCAGAGCCGCAGCGGCCCGCCGCAGCAGACCTGGCTCGAACCGGACATCTGCCAGCACCTGCAGGAGCTGCATCGGTCCGGGGTGCAGGATGTGGTGATTTCACCGATCGGGTTCATTTCCGATCACATGGAAATCCTGTATGACTTGGACACGGAAGCGTGCGCTCTGGCCCGCGACCTTGGGATGAATGTGGCCCGCATGCCCACCGTGGGAACCCACCCGCAGTTTGTTTCCATGATCCGCGAGCTGATTCTCGAGCGGATCGACGGCTCTGTCCCGAGGCGATTCTGCGGGCAGCTCGGACTGAGCCCTGATGAATGCCCGGACGAATGCTGCCCTCCCGCCGCCGCTTACGGGGTGAGCGTGCCGACGGGTGCGACAGCTTGACGCACGGGTCCGACGCAGTTCGCGCCCGGCAGCAGTTTCGCTAACATCCGCAAAGCCGTAATTCGAGGCAGGTAGTCCGGTGCACCCAGTCCCAGTACATTCCGTTGATCCGTCGATTGGCACACCGCGATGTCCGTACCAGCGCGCCACCGCGGGCGCAGTCCGCCTGTGCGTCCTCCCCACCGAGGGCCTGCAGCAGTCCGGTTGTCAGCGGGCGGTCAGTGCCATGCCGGAAGGCACACCCATCCTGGTCGGAGTGAGCCACCACACCGCACCGTTGCACCTCCGAGAGCAGTTCTATGCCGGTGAGGAACTGCCCCGGATGTTGAACGACCTTCTCTCTGCCGGGTTGAGCGAGGCGATCGTTCTGTTCACCTGCAACCGGTTTGAGGTGTATGCGGCTTCGGGCAAGGGCAGCACTGGACAGATCATCGAGTTGCTCTCCCGACACTGTGGGATGAGCGCCAGCCAGCTCATGCCCAGTCTCTACCGGCATGAGGGTGACGCCGTCGTCCGACATCTGATGCGCGTTGCAGCGGGGCTGGAATCCCTGGTTCTCGGAGAGGCTCAGATTCTCGGACAGGTTTCACAATCCCTCAGACACGCTCAGCGGGTCGGATCGGTCGGTCCGGTTCTCAGCCGGCTTTTTTCCAGCGCCGTCAGTGCGGGCAGGCAGGCACGCACCAGGACAGGCATCGGACGTCACACCCTCTCGATCAGTCATGCTGCCGTGCTCCTGGTGCGCTCCCTGATCGACCTGCGCAGCGCCCGTGTGCTGGTGGTGGGGGCTGGCGAGATGGCCGCCCTGGCCGCACGGGCATTCCGCGACAACGGCGCTGCCGGGATTCTCATCGCAAACCGCACCCCTGCCCGGGCGTCTGCGCTGGCACAGCGGGTTGGTGGTACCACCGTCGCAATGGAAAACCTGCCCCGCCTGCTGTCGGAGGTGGACGCCGCCGTCCTCGCCACCGCCAGCCCCAGGCCGATCCTGTCGTCGATGGATCTGTCCGAGGCCGTCGCGGGACGGAGGTCGGAGCTGGTGCTGGTGGATCTGGGGGTTCCGCGGAATGTAGATCCCTCCGCCGCTCCGCCGACGGGCGTGCGACTGGTGGTCGTGGACGAGCTGCGTCAGGTGGTCGGCGAGCATATGCTTCGTCGCCAGTCCGAAATCGCGCAGGTCGAGGCATTGCTGGAAACGCACGTGAGTCGGTTCCTTAATTGGTGGCGAAGCCGGCATGTGGCGCCGCTGCTGACGGATTTCCGTCGGCAGGCCGATCGGATCGTGGAAGCCGAGCTGGGGCAGGCACTTCGCCGATTGCGATCGGACGATCCGCAGGTCCAGACGGTGATGGGTCGGCTGGCGCGTCGGCTGGCTCGAAAGCTGCTGCATGCTCCAACCGTAGCCCTGCGCTTCGGCGAAGGCGCCGATGTGGCCGATGCCTTCCGTCGAGTCCTGCAGCCGGGCAACGAGCCTGAAGGGGATTCATCCGGACGCTCCGGGCAATACCATCGCGCGGTTGCGGAGCCCCAGCCATGAGTCTTCCAGGCCAAGTCCACCGGCAACCCGGCCCGGATGAGGCCACGACGGTTCTGCACCTCGGCACGCGCGGCTCGCCTCTGGCCCTTCGGCAGGCGGAGCAGGTCCGGCAGTTGATGCGGAAAGCCTGGCCGATGGTAACCCTGCGGATCACCGTCATCGAAACTCGCGGGGATCAATCACCGGAACAGCCTCTACCGCAGATCGGCGGGAAGGGACTGTTCACCGAAGAATTGAACGACGCCCTTCGGCATCATCGCATCGACCTGGCGGTGCATTCGTTGAAGGACCTGCCCATCGACGACATTCCGGGTCTGGCGATTGGTGCGATTCTTGAGCGCGAGGATCCACGGGACGCTCTGGTCTCTCGATTGGCTTGCACCAGCCTGGCGAGCCTGCCCGCGGGCGCCGTCGTCGCAACGGGCAGCCCCCGCCGGGCGGCACAAATCCTCCGCCATCGCCCGGATTTGCGAGTCGCACCGTTGCGCGGCAATGTGGATACCCGCTGGAAGAAGGTCCTGGATCCGTCAGCAGGCTTTGACGCCACCCTGCTGGCGTTAGCCGGACTGAACCGGCTCGGTCTGACCGGAAGAGAAATCGCGCCGATCGATCCGGAGGCGGTGTTGCCGGCCCCGGGCCAGGGTGCCTTGGCGATTCAATGCCGGGCCGATGATGCGGTCTGTCGGAACCTGCTTGCATCGCTGGATCACACACCCACCCGGCTTGCCGTGACGGCCGAGCGGGCATTTCTGGCGGCCTTGGGGGGAGGTTGCTCGG
>JAVQWE010000031.1:8528-12625 GCA_033579175.1 Phycisphaerales bacterium
CGCCGGTGGGAGCCTTGGCAAAGGTGGAGGCAGACCGGCTTACGCTGCAAGGAAGGGTCATCTCGCGGGATGGTCGGAAGATCGTGGAGGTCTCATGCAGCGTCAGACCCGGCGATGTGCAATCCGCAGCGACGGCAGGGGCGGCACTTGCGTGCGAGGCCTTGGCCAGAGGGGCAGATCGAATTCTTCGAGAAACCCCGTCGGCGGCGACCCCGGAGGCAGGTATCTGATCAACAACGGCACGGCACCATGGCAGCATGGATCAATTCCGATTCTCCTTTGCAGGGACCTGAACAACCCCGGCAGCACCGCCCGCGACGGCTTCGTTTTTCCGAGGGACTGCGGCGGATGGTCGCGGAAACCACGCTTTGCCCGGATCACCTCATCGCGCCGTTGTTTGTCCGTCACGGGAAGGACCAGCAGACCCCGATTGTGTCGATTCCGGGGCATTTTCAGTTCACCGTGGATCGCATCGTGAATGAGGCCCGTCGGCTGCGAACGCTGGGGATTCCGGCGGTTCTGCTGTTCGGAATCCCCGAACAGAAAGATCCCCTCGGAAGTGAGAACGCTCGACCGGAAGGAATCGTCCCCACGGCCATTCGGGCCATCAAGGATGCGGTGCCAGAGCTGGTGGTGATCTCTGACATGTGTCTGTGCGAGTACACCGATCACGGGCACTGCGGCGCCATCAACCCTCCCGCCGGCACCCGCGGACACGACCCGCGCCTTCCCCCCGGCTATCTGCTGAACGACCGAACGCTGGAACTGCTGGCCGAGGCATCTGCGGTGCACGCGTCGGCCGGTGCGGACATCATCGCACCTTCCGGAATGATCGATGGAATGGTCGGGGCCATCCGCAAAGCCCTCGACGAATCTGGATATCAGCATGTTGCCGTGATGAGTTACTCGGTGAAATACGCCAGCGGGTTCTACGGCCCGTTTCGGCAGGCGGCTGAGAGTGCCCCGGCCTTTGGCGACCGTCGGCAATACCAGATGGACCCGGCCAACGCGCGTGAGGCGTTTCGCGAAGCTGCTCTGGATATTGCCGAGGGCGCCGACATCCTCATGGTCAAGCCGGCCATGCCCTCTCTGGATGTGATCTGCTCGTTGCGTCGGCGATTCAACTGGCCTGTGGCTGCCTATCAGGTCAGTGGTGAATACGCCATGCTGCACGCCGCCGCTGCCAATGGCTGGCTCGATCTGAAGAGCTGCGCTCTGGAGTCGCTGACGAGCATCCGTCGGGCCGGAGCCGATCTGATCATCAGCTACTTTGCCGCTGATGCCGCGCGGTGGCTGGAAAGGCGGTCGGTGGAGTGAAGCAGGTCGATGCCGTGGCGCAATCGCGTTTTCTGCGTGCCTGCCGACGAGAGCCGGTGGATCGAACCCCCATCTGGCTGATGCGGCAGGCAGGTCGTTACATGCCGGAGTATCGCGCGCTTCGTCAGAAGTACTCGATGCTCGAGCTGATCCGGACTCCGGAGCTGGCGGCGGAAGTGACTCTTCAGCCGCTGGAAGCCTTTGATCTGGATGCGGCGATCCTGTTCAGCGATATTCTTCCGATTCTGTCCCCGATGGGGCTGCAGTTGTCGTTCGCAGAAGGGGAAGGGCCGCAGATCGCCAATCCGGTGCGGACCCGTCAGGACGTAGCGCGCCTTCGCGCGGTTCCCGCCGTGGAAGGCCTGTCTTTTGTCCTGCGGGCGATTGAAATCCTCCGTCCTATCCTCGATCAACGGGGCATTCCACTGATCGGGTTCAGCGGTGCGCCGTTTACTCTGGCTGCATATGCCGTCGAAGGGCGGGGAACCCGTGATCATCTGCGCGTCAAGGGCATGATGATGGCCGATGAGGCTTCCTGGCGGGCGCTGATGAGCCTGCTGGCCGACGCCGTTGGCGACTACCTGCTTGCCCAGGTGCACGCAGGTGCCGCCGCTGTGCAGATGTTTGACTCGTGGGCAGGCGTTCTGGCGCCGGACGACTACCGTGATCTGGTTCTTCCCTACAGCCGCCGCGCCCTGGAGATTGTGCGTCGGGGCGCGCCGGACACTCCCATCATTCATTTTTCCACCGGCACTGCAGGCCTGCTGGAGCTGTTCGGCGCCCTCGGAGCGGACGTAATCGGCGTGGATTGGCGGATCGGGCTGTCCGACGCCTGGGGGCGTATTGGTCCGTCGCATGCCCTGCAGGGGAATCTGGATCCGGCGGTGTTGCTGGCGCCGTGGGAGGCCGTGCAGCCGAGGGTTCAACGCGTTCTTCAAGAGGCTTCCGGGCGACCGGGCCACATCTTCAATCTGGGTCATGGCATCCTGCCGGGCACACCGGTGGAGAATGTTCGACGGCTGGTGGAGTTTGTGCATGGCAGCCGGGACTGAACAATGCATGCCCTCCGATGCGGCGTCGGAGGTATCCCGTCGCGGACGGGTGCTGGTGGTAGGAGGGGGCATAGCCGGGCTTGCCGCCGCGTGGCACGTCAGCAACGCGGGTCTGGAAGTAAAGCTTCTGGAAGCAAGCGAGCGCGTCGGGGGAAAGCTCTACAGCGAGTGGATCGACGGCTGTCTGCTGGAGAGCGGCGCCGATGGATTTCTCCTGCGTAAACCCTCCGCACGACGGCTCGTCAGCGAACTGGGCATGGACGGACAGGTCGTACACGCGGCACAGTTGAAGGTTTCCACCTATGTCCTTCATCGCGGCCGACCGATTCCCCTGCCGGCGGGGTTCAGCCTGCTTGCGCCGACGCGCTGGTGGCCGTTCTTTCTCTCCCCGTTGCTGTCGTTTGGAGGCAAGCTTCGGGTGGCCGCCGAAACGATTCTGGCACGCCGCTCGGACGACGCCGATGAAACCGTGGCTGATTTTGTCCGCCGCCGGTTCGGATCGGAGCTGCTGGAACGCGTCGCTGAACCGATGCTGTCGGGGGTGTTTAATGCCCCGGCAGCACAGCAGAGCATCCGGGCAACCTTCCCGCAGTTTCCGGAACTGGAGCGGTGCCACGGCAGCGTAATCCGTGGTTTGCGGCGGCGGGCGCGCCACGCCTTGCCGGAGGCGCCGGTGTTCTTTTCGTTGCGCGATGGCACTGAGGAACTGGCTCGAATGCTGGCAGAGAGGCTTGGCAGCCGGATCATCCGGCGCGCCCGGGCAACCGTGCTGGATCGAACCATCGACCGGTTCCGGGTCAAAACGTCCGATGGGACTGCTCATGAAGCCGATGCGGTGATCCTGACCACCCCCGCCGACATCACCGCTAGCATGCTGACTCTCCTGGCTCCTGCCGCCGCCGAACGCCTCCGGCGCATCCGCTTTGCGGGAATCGGCTCGGTGTATCTGGCGTATCCCCGTGACAACGTGTCGCATCCGCTGGACGCTTACGGCCTGGTCATCCCCGCCGCCGAACGCCGACCCATTGACGGCATCACTTTCAGCAGCAGCAAATGGCCGGGACGCGCCCCGGACGGCGTGGCGTTGCTCCGTATCTTCTTCGGTGGACCGAATACCCGTGATGCGATGAATCTGAGTGATTCGCAGGTTGTTGAGGTGGCGCGGCAGGAAGCCGCGGAGATTCTCGGTGCCCGTGGCGCGCCGAACCTGGCGCGCGTATTTCGTTGGCCGGGTGGCTATCCGCAATATGACCTCGGCCACGTCGAGCTTGTGGACCAGCTTGAACGTGAGCTGCCGTCGGGGGTATACGTCGCCGGCTGCTGTTACCGTGGCGTCGGTGTGCCCGATTGTGTGTATGGGGCAGAGCAGGCGGCACTGCGGGCTGTCGATTACGTGCACGCGTTGGGGGGAAGCCGAACAGCAACATCGGAGAGCCGGACATGACTACGCTGCGATCTGAGCGCCTGTTCCGTCGCGCGATGGATCTCTTTCCGGGGGGCGTGAACAGCCCCGTGCGGGCGTTTCGCAGCGTCGGGGGTATTCCCCGATTCATCGAGCGCGCTGCCGGAGCCTGCCTGTGGGATGCCGACGGGCATCGCTTGATCGACTATGTTCTTTCCTGGGGTCCGCTGGCGGTGGGGCACGCTCATCCGCGCGTGGTTGAGGCCATCTGCCGCGCCGCAGCCCGCGGAACCAGCTATGGTGCACCCACCGAAGCCGAAAACGAA
>JAVQWE010000032.1:0-12608 GCA_033579175.1 Phycisphaerales bacterium
CAGAACGGGTTTTTTCGCATTTCGCACTGCGCAGCGGGTGTGCCAGCAGCGCAGCGCGGAGGGAACAGGAGGACAGCGCGACCACGCCGGACGTCCTGACTCAGGTGTGGCGCGGGTGAGAAAGGCGGTTGTGCGGAATTGTGCGGAATTGTGCGGAAACCTGTTTTTGCGGTGCGTTGCACAGCGCGATGCACAATCGAGCCGGGAGGAAAGTCACCTGGCGCGCCTGAACCCGGGATGGTCGCTGTCGGAACGATCGCATCGGAGATGGCTCGGGACAGGTTCTTATCGGGAAAAACTGCTTGCCCGACGGGGGCAAGTGCCGGTAAAATCTGATGTGTCCGGTCGGCGGTGGTGAGGTTTCGGCCGACCGCGCGGTGGCGTTCCTGCCCTCGTTCGGCTGTCCTCGCGAGCTGCTCCGCGGGGCATGCCGGGGATAACTGTGCGTCAGAAGAAAACCCTGCGAATTCGGCGAAGGAGCCGTCCATGGCCAAAGCCGCCAAGCGTCTGGGAGAAATCCTGATCGAAATGCAGATCATCTCGGCCGCGGAAGTCAACCGCGCGCTGGAGCACGCCAAAGCCAAGAACCTGCGCATCGGCGAGGCGCTGGTCGATCTGAAGCTGGCCAGCGAGGCCAATGTCTACAAGGCGCTGGCGATGCAGCACAGCATGGAGTACGTCGAGCTGGACAAGGGCAGCATCCCCCCGGATCAGCTCAGCCGGATTCCTGAGGACCTGATGCGCAAGTACCTGGTCCTGCCTCTGGGACAGGAAAACGGCAAGATGCGGGTGGCCACCCACGACCCGCGCGACGTGGAGATGATGGATATTCTCCGCTTCCGCATGGGCCGGGAAATCAAGCCGGTGCTGGCGCCCAGGAGTCGGATCAAAGCGGTTCTCGACGAGCTGTTCAACGCCACCAGCCGCAACACGATCGATAAGACGCTGGATAAGACCATCGACCGGCTCAGCGCCACCATGGATAAATCCATGGACCGGTCGCTGGACAAATCCCTGGACCGCTCGATTGACAAGTCCATCGATCAGGTCGGGCTGGAGGAAGGCACGGCCGGGGGCGATGCCACGCAGGCGCCGATCATCAAGCTGGTGCAGTCGATCATCATCGAGGCCGTCAGGAACCGGGCCAGCGACATTCACATCGAGCCGATGAAGGACCGGGTTCAACTGCGCTACCGGATCGACGGCGAATGCGTCGTGCGGGACAAGATTCCCATCAAGATGAAAGGCCCGCTGATCAGCCGTGTGAAGATCATGGCCGGGATCGACATCGCCGAGAAGCGGCTGCCGCAGGACGGTCGGATCAAGATGGTGGTGGACAAGCAGATGATCGACTTCCGCGTGAGCACGCTGCCGTCGTATCACGGGGAGTCGGTGGTGCTGCGTATTCTCCGGCCCGACAGCGTGCGCATCGGTCTGGAGAATCTGGGGTTTGCCGAAGAGGACTACAAGACGTTCATGAAGCTGATCAAGCGTCCCAACGGGATCTTCCTGGTGACCGGTCCGACCGGTTCCGGCAAGACCACGACGCTGTACGGCGCTCTGAACGTGCTCAACCGCCCGGACCGCAAGATCATCACGGCCGAAGACCCGGTGGAATATAACTTCCCCGGGATCAATCAGTGCCAGATCCGGGACAACATCGGCTTCACCTTCAAGACGGTGCTGCGGGCGATGCTCCGTCAGGCGCCCAACATCATCCTCGTGGGCGAAATCCGCGATCTGGAGGTGGCCGAGATCGCGATTCAGGCGGCTCTGACCGGTCACCTGGTGTTCAGCACACTTCACACCAACGACGCCCCCAGCGCCATTACCCGTCTGATCGACATGGGGGTCAAGCCGTTCCTGGTGGCCAGCTCGATTCAGGCGGTGATGGCGCAGCGGCTGATCCGGGTGCTGTGTCCCAAGTGCAAGCAGCCGGATAATGATCCGGATCCGATGTGGCTGAAGCTGTGCGGCATCACGAAGAAGGAGCTGGAAGGCAAGCAGCTGATGAAGCCCAGGGGTTGCGATTACTGCACCGGCACCGGGTTCCGCGGGCGCGTGGGAATCTTCGAGCTGATGGTCATGAATTCCGAGCTGCGCACACTGGCCTTTGAGCGCGCCCCCACGAACAGGATCCGCAAAGCCGCTCTGGCCAGCGGCATGAAGAGCCTGCTGCAGGATGGCAAGTTGAAAGTCCTCAGCGGCACGAGCACCGCCGAGGAAGTGGTGAAGGTGGCTCAGGTGGAGGGTGTGATCACGAGTTGATGAACCATCGTGGCACGGGAGCGGTTCCGTGCGCAGGAGCGCGGGCGGGCGGCAACGTCCGCCAGAGGTTGAGAGAGTAAGTACGGGCCTGCAAGCCCGTGAGAAGAGCGTATGGCAACGATTCAGATCGACCGACTTCTGGAAACCTGCGTCCGTCGGGGCGCCAGCGACCTGCACCTGGCTGTGGGCCGACCTCCGACGCTGCGCCTGCATGGGCATCTGCGCGAGCTGCAGACCAAAACCCTCGAGCCGGAAGACACGATGTCGCTGATGAAGTCGATCACTCCCGACCGCATTCAGCAGGAATTTGAGGAAACCGGTTCGGGGGACTTCGGCTTTGCCTACGGCGACGAGGCGCGCTTCCGGGTGAGCATCTTCAAGCAGAAGGGGTATTGCTCGCTGGTGCTTCGGCGGATTCCCAACAAGCTGATGACCTTCGAGCAGATCGGACTGCCGAAGATGGCCGAGCAGATCTGCCGTCGGCCGCGCGGCATCTTCCTGGTGACCGGTCCGACCGGCTCGGGGAAGACCACGACGCTGGCCTGCATGATCAACTGGATCAACGAGAACTTCGACCGGCACATCATCACGATGGAAGACCCGATCGAGTATTACCACCCGCATAAAAAGAGCATCGTGGTGCAGCGTGAGATCGGGGTGGATGTGCCGAACTTTGCCGAATCGATCCGGCGCGCCCTTCGACAGGACCCGGACGTGATGCTGGTGGGCGAGATGCGTGACCTGGCGACGATCTCCGCGGCCATCACCGCTGCCGAAACCGGGCACCTCGTGTTCGGCACGCTGCACACGTCGGGCGCGGCATCCACCATCAACCGCATCATCGATGCCTTCCCGACCGATCAGCAGGAGCAGATTCGCGTGCAGCTTGCCAACAACCTCATCGCCGTGCTGAGCCAGACGCTCTGCCCCCGGTGTGATCAGGAAGGTCGAGTGGCCGCGTATGAGTTCATGTATGTGACACCGGGGATCCAGAACCTGATTCGTGAGAACAAGAGCTTCCGGATCGACTCGGAAATCCAGACCGGCAAGAAATACGGCATGCAGTTGCTGGACGACCACCTGTGGGCGCTGTTTCAGGCCGGTAAAATCAGCGCGGAAGAGGCGGTGGACAAGAGCAAGAACCCCGGCGCCATGGTTGATCGGATGCGCCGCGCCGGGGTGGGGGTTCAGACGGAGGAAGAGTATCCGGACGCGGCGGAACAGGCCGAGAGCGCCACAGGCTCGCCGGGAGGCAGGCCCGGTTCGGCCCAGAGTGAGGCCGAGCGGCAGGCGCAGATCGCCGCCAACCGCGCGCGGATGCAGGCGTTGAATCAGAGGAGATAAACACACGGCCGCGCCAGAGCGCGGCCTGCACGGTCGAGGGGAGAAGAGCCTCGGTAGCAACGTAAGAGATCAGCACCGAGGACCGCCGTGGCTCTTTATCCCTCGGCCGGCGCAGGACGGCGTGCGGAGGCGGATTTCAGCCGAGGCACTGCGGGCCGCGCTGCCAGCGTCCGACCCGTCAGCCCAAAGAAGGAAACAGCGATGGCAACGACACCCGGAACATCACCAGCGCCGGCTCCCGGTGGGGGCCGACCGTCCGGAGGCACAACACCCGGTCCCGGTGCCCCGGCAGCGGGCGGATCGACCGGCCCGGCAGGGATGCCCCCGATCAGCGAACTGCAGGGTCGTCCCATCGGGCGCGTGCTCACCAAGATGGGCAAGGTCACCCGCGAGCAGGTGGTCGAGGCGCTCAACTTCCAGAAATCCCGCGGCAAGGGAATTCCCCTCGGGCGGATCCTGATGGATCTGGGATATATCCGCGAGAGCGACCTGAACGTCGCATTGGCGGCACAGAAAGGCTATGAGCTGATCGATCTTTCCTCGGTGACGATCCCCAAGGAAGCCATCGACGCCGTGCCCGCGCAGATCGCCACGACGAACAAGGTCCTGCCCATCTCCTTCGATAAGACCACGAAGAAGATCACCGTGGTGATGGCCAATCAGGATAATTTCCAGGCCATCGATCAGCTGCGGTCGCTCTTTCAGTATCAGGTCACCGCCAAAATCGGCGATCCCGATCAGGTCGACCGGCTCATCCAGAAGCACTACAACGCCGCCGCCGAAGGACTGGGCGAAGTGCTCAGTGAGCTGGGCAAGGACGAGGGACTGAAGGAACTGAAGAACCGTGGCGAGTCGATCGACCTGGAGACCATCAAGGAAGCTGCCGACAGCAATCCGGTCCGCAAGCTGATCAATCTGGTGCTGCTGCAGGCGATCAAGGACAAAGCCAGTGATATCCACTTTGAGCCGTTCGAGGACGAATTCAAGATGCGTTATCGCATCGACGGGGTGCTGTATGAGATGATGCCGCCCCCGCCGCACATCGCGCCGGCGATCGCCAGCCGTCTGAAGGTGATGGCGAACCTGGATATCGCCGAGCGGCGCCTGCCGCAGGACGGGCGTATCGAGCTGAACGTGAACAACCAGCCGATCGATCTGCGTGTGAGCGTTCTTCCCACGATGTTCGGGGAGAGCGTGGTGATGCGTGTGCTCGATCGCAGCAACGTCGCTCTGGATCTGGACAAGCTGGGCATGCGCGAGGATGACCTGCAGACCGTCCGGCAGCTCATCCGCAAGCCCAATGGCATCGTGATCTGTACAGGCCCCACCGGCAGCGGAAAAACCACCACGCTGTATTCGGCCCTGCGCGAACTGAACGACCCCAGCACCAAGCTGATCACCGCCGAAGACCCGGTGGAATATGACATTGACGGAATCATCCAGTGCCAGGTGCGTCCCGACATTGACCTGACGTTCGCCCGGATCCTGCGGGCCATGTTGCGTCAGGACCCGGATGTCATCCTCGTGGGCGAAATCCGCGACAAGGAAACCGCCGAAATTGCCGTGCAGGCTTCGCTTACCGGTCACCTGGTCTTCAGCACGCTGCACACCAACGATGCTCCCAGCAGCATCGCGCGACTGCTGGATCTGGGGCTGGAGCCGTTTCTGGTCACCGCTACCATCGAAGGCATCATCGCCCAGAGGCTGGTGCGCAAGATCTGCAACAACTGCAAGACCGAATACACCCCCGCCGAAGAACAGTTGATGGAACTGGAGCTGCGTCCGGAGGACGTAGTAGGCAAGCGGTTTTTCTATGGCAAGGGCTGTGAGGCCTGCAATAACACCGGCTATCGGGGTCGGATGGGGTTGTATGAGATCATGTTGCTGGATGACGACCTGCGGGACATGATCATCAAGCACGCCAGCACGCAGGTCCTGCGCGTCGAGGCGCGAAAGCGCGGCATGCGCACGCTCCGGCAGGCCGGTCTTTACGCCATCTACGACGGGATCACCACCATCGAGGAAGTTGTGCGCGAGACGCTCATGGAAGAAAACTGATCGCAAGCGCCTTTCGCCGCACCCCCCGAAGCGCGCGGAAACCCCTCCATGTCCGTCACCCGCATGTCCCCGGCGTCGCCGACCTCTGAGCCGCGCGCGTCTGCGGGAGGTCGGGTCCGCCGGCGGAAACATCAGCGCACGGCGACGGCTATGGCGTTTCTGCTGATCGTCGCGGGACTGACGGCGCTGCGCTGGAGCTCCTATCAGACGTTCGCTCAGTTCCTCTTCAACGATGCCGGCGCATACCTGCGTGCCCTGGAGCTGAGCCGCAGCGACGGACTGACGCTGGTGCAGGATGCCTTCCCGTACGGGCTGCTTCCGATCGTGACAGGACGCCTGTACGCACTGCTGTTTGGCGAGACTCCATCGGCGGTCGGGGGGCTGATGGCATTGCTGCTGGTTGCCAGGTCCGCAATCGTTCTGGGGTTTGCGCTGACCTGGAGGCGGGGGGGGTCGTTGCCGGGTGCGGTGGCGCTGCTGGCGATGACGCCCCTGATCTCATCCCCGTTGCCTTCCCCCTTTCAGGCCCTGGAGGCGCTATGCCTGACTCTGGCGCTGGTGATGCACGCCTGCCGCCGAGTGGGCGCGGCTCTGGCCTGCGCGACGGCGGGGGTCTTCTGCAAGCCGGGGCTGGGTTATGTGTACCTGGCGCTCCTCGTGGTGGAATTGGCGGTGCGCCGCCATCGCCGGGGTTTGTGGGGCGCGGGGCATTGGCTCCGGTCGCTGGCCCCGGCAGGGCTGATGGCGCTGGGAACTCTCGCGCTGCTGGGGTTGACCTTCGGAGCCGAAGTGACGGCCCGAACTCTCTTCCCGGGCGCCGGGGCTCGTCTGTATGAAGCGGCCGACTACGGATTCTTCCGGAGTGGGGCGCATTTCTGGAATCCCGCCGGCAAGCGGTGGACGTACTACCTCGGAACCCCCGCCGGCCTGTGGCTGCTGCTTCTTGGGATCGTCCTGACGGCTGGCGCGGGAGCGTTGATCTGTCAACTTCGCGGCCGGCGGAGGGGTTGGGGGCGCCAATCCGGCTGCGTGATCGCCAGCGCGGGAGTGTGTCTGGTCTGGGTTGCCTGTGGATTCGGAAACGCCAACACGTACGCGTATTACGCGCAGTTCCTGGTGGTTCCGACCCTTGCGGTGATGGCCCACCTGAGAGAGATCCCACGGTTCGTCCTGGCCGTGCTGATCACATGCCTTGGCGTTACCAGCGCCGTCGGCGAGGTGAAGCTTCGGCTGCACGAGCGGGCCGGGATGACCCGTTCGGCCGAAACCTGTCACCTGTGGGCACCGCGCGGGCTGGCGGAGGACTGGTCGGCCCTGAGCCGACAACTGGGCGATCGACAAGCGGTGCTTCTGGGTGGCGCCAGTGTCGCGCACCGGTTTGACAAACGATTCCGGCCGCCGCCCTCGAGTGTCTGGTGGCTGATGCGGGGGACCGACACACCTCAGTCGATCCGCGATACCCTCGCCGAACTGCATCAGGTCGATCATGTGGTGCTGCCGCTGACGCTCGACCACCAGCCCCTGGGCACGTGGCCCGAATTCGCCGGGGCGCTGTCGCAATTCAGGGTTGCGTGGTCGTCGGCGCACTTCCGCCTGCTGAGTCGAATCGCGCCGGCGGCGACAGCCCCGGATCGTCCGGACGCGTCGCTGCCCCGGTCGCTTCGGAGGGTGCCGAGGGGCGGGTGGGAGACGAATTTTCCGGCGGCGGCTCGGTGGCTCGGGCGCGATCCAGCAGGCGCCATGCCCCGGACGGGCTTCGCGAAGGTGCTGAGCTGGTTTACGGGCTACCGGCCATCGGCCGCAGCCTCACCGGGTGGATCATGAGATCGGACGGATTGACACTCAGCCCGCCGGGCTCGCGCCCCACCGAAACTGCGCGCCGGCGCCTGCCGCGGTTCGTCGGGATCGGCCTGCTCCTGGCGCTGCTGGCAGGAGTGCGCCTGATCTGGGCCAATGACTTGCCGGAATGGGACATCGCCACCTACACGCTGATCGCCAACGAGTTGCTTCGGGGGCAGTCGCTGTATGAGGACATCTGGGATATCAAGCCGCCGGCGGTGTTTTACACCTACGCCTTGGCACAACAGTGGGTGGGGGGGCCACCGGCAAGCCTGGTTTTGCTGAGCATTCTGGCGGCGGGGGGGACGCTGGCGGCGCTGGGGTTGATCGCAAGTCGCGCGGCGGAGTCGGGTTTTCTCGCGCGGTCGAACAACGGGGGAGCGTGGAAGGAGCCGGTCGTCGGCCGAGCGGTTGAGCGATCGGCGGGGGATCATCTGGCGTGTGACGGTGCTTCGGGCGTGCTCGAAAGACCCGTGTTGTGGTCGGTGCTGTTCTTTTCCGTCCTGTGTTTTGAACCCCTGACGGCGGCGAATCTGCCCAACACCGAGGCCTTCATCAACCTGTTCCTGGCGTTGTCGTGGGCGATGTGGATGCAAGTGGGAACTTCCCGCCGCTGGTGGCTGCTGGCCGCGGTGGCGGGGGCGCTGGCAGCGTGGGCCAGCATGTACAAACAGGTTGCCATTGCGCCCGCGCTGCTGCTGGCGGCTGCCCACGTGATCTCGCCGCCGACGGGACTGCCGCGTCGAACCGCCGGGAAACAAGCCGGGGTCTTTCTGGCACTGATCGCGCTGGCCTGGGGGCTCTTGTTCGGATGGTTTGCCATCACGGGACGCGGGGAGCTGTTCTGGCAGACGATCGTGGTGTATCC
Source organism: Phycisphaerales bacterium (assembly GCA_033579175.1). Classification (GTDB taxonomy): domain Bacteria; phylum Planctomycetota; class Phycisphaerae; order Tepidisphaerales; family Tepidisphaeraceae; genus JAVQWE01. Next base: position 8,378 of record JAVQWE010000032.1, read on the forward strand.
GCGTTATTACGCCGGGGGGATTTTGGCGAATCTGCTGCAATCGCTTCAACCGGAATCCTTCCGTTACGCGCCGATCCGGCTGCTGGCACCGGTGGTTCCCTTGGCACTGATCGGCATGTTGGTGGCTGGCGAGCGGGTGCGATGGATGCTGCTGGGCATGTGCCTGGGGGTGCACTTGGCGGTGGCGTTGCCGGGACAATTCCTGGCGCACTACTACCAGTTGTGGTATCCGCCTCTCTCAATCGCAGCCGGTTGTGGTGCGGCTTCGCTCGTCGCGATGATGCAGCGGCGGGGGCGCAGGTGGCTGGGAGTCGTCGTCGTGGGGTTGGCGCTGGTGGCGATGCTCGCGCCGCAAGTGCCTTGGTACCGCCTTCCCGCTGAGCATTGGGCCGATCGGCGGTATGGCCAACTGTTCCGTGAGGCCCGAAGCGATATGGAGACCTGGTTTTCGCGCTTGGGGAGCCCAAGTCCCCTCTACATCTGGGGGGACGAGCCGTGGCTGTACCTGATCGCTCGTAAGCCATGTATTTATCCAGGTTTATGGAAGATGCACTGCGTTGCCGGCCCGCTGGCGGATCGATTGACTCAAGCCACGCTCGATCGGTTGCAGGAACAACCTCCGGGGCTCATTGTGGTTTGGGTTGAGCTCGGCCCGACCGACCACGCCATTGCGCGCTGGATCGGGGAGCACTACCAGATGGTGCCGGGCACTCCGATTTACCCCCTGCAGTTCTACGTCCCGCGGGGAAGCAACCCGACCAACCAGCTCGCGCCCGAGCGCAGCGCGATCGAACCGGCTCCCGTTCGTTGGCACGACCGGTGCACCGACCAAAGCGCAGCCGGTGCATCGAATCGCCCGATTTGCTCTGGCGATCGTGAAAGTTCCGTGGGCAATGACCCGGCATGAGCTGCTTGCAAGTCAATATCCGGCATGAACTTACGACGATTCAGCGCGAGGCTTGCGGGCCTCACCATGCCAGACTCTGCCAGTCGAAGGCACATCAACGCCGGAGCGCTCCGGCCGCGAAATGTCTGCGGTGGTCGGCACGGCGGCTGGGAGGATCAGACACAAGCCAGCTCAGGCGCGTCGGCAGGGGAGTCTCGGTTGCGGCGCCATTCGAGGAATTCGCGGAGAATCTGTTCGAACTGCTCGGGGGTTTCGAACTGCCGCATCTGCTCTTTCAACTGGGCACAGGGGTGCATGGTCTTGGCATACCAACTGATCCTGCGACGCATCTCAATCATGGCGCTGCGCGGGCCGCGCCATCGGACCATGCCGTAGTAATGGTCGCGAATGAGCTGCACTTTCTCTTCCAGCGAGAGCGGCGGAGGAATGCGGCCGGTGGTCAGGTAACTCCAGGTGTCGCGGAAAATCCAGGGCTGGCTGAGGGCGCCTCGTGCAATCATCACACCCGCACACCCGGTGTATTCCAGCATCCTCCTGGCGTCTTGAGGGGTTCTTACGTCACCATTGCCGATCACCGGGATTCGCTGGACCGACGCCACAACCTCGGCAATGCCGTCGAGCCGGGCTTGGCCGCTGAAGCGCATCTCAGTGGTTCTGCCGTGGATGGTGACCATATCCACGCCGAGCTGCTCAAGCCGGCGTGCCATGTAGGGGGCAACGATGCACGAATCGTCCCATCCCAGGCGAAGCTTGCAGGTCAAGGGCACCCTTCGAAGCGCGGCTCGAATCCGCTCCACCATCCGCAGGGTGCGATCCGGATCGCACAGCAGCTTCGAGCCGCCATCTTTTTTGGTGACCTTGTCTACGGGGCAGCCCATGTTGATATCCACGACGTCGGCCCCGTGGTCCTCGGCCCAGCGCGCTGCTTCACACATTCGATCGCTCACCGAGCCGTAAATCTGCATGCACAGCGGAGAATCGCCCGGAGCCGTGCGGGCCAGGCTCAGACTGTGCGGGGTCTCACGCAGCAGGCCCTCGCTGGAAAGCAGATCCGTGCAGGCCATCCCCACCCCGCCGCAGGAACGCACCACCAGCCGGAATGCCAGGTCGCAGTAGCCCGCAATCGGCGCCAGCAGCAGGTTCGTGGCAAGCTGCACGTTTCCGATCTTCAGTGGTTGAACCTGCAGCATGATCCACAGCTCTTCTCACGACCGACGCATCAGAACAAGCTGGGAAATGATGTCGGCGGCGGTCTGAACGGACAGATCGGACATATTCACCGTGAGCGTGAAATGAGCCGGCCCCAGCGATTCACGCGGCCAGTAGCGGCGAATGAAATCCAGTCGCTTCTGATCGAGTTCCTCCAGTTGCCGCGCCGCCTCGACCAGGTCGAGCCGCTCGGATTCGGCCAGCCACTTCACTCGATCTTCGGGTGCGGCAACCGGACAGACATGCACGCCCCCGAGTCGGCGCGTCAGCAGCACTCCTCCGTAGCCGACAATGATCGTCCTGCCGACCTGCGCCAGGGCCGTGACGGTGTGTGCCACGCTCTTGAAGACGGCATCGGGATCGATGGAGCCGGAATGCCCCGGCAAGCCGGCAAACAGGTTCACCAGCCAGGACTGGCTCGATTCCTCCAGGGAGTCGATCACCTCGGTCGACAGATGGCGATCGGCGGCGACCTTTTCCAGAACCTGCCGATCCCAGACGGTCCAGGGGGTCTCATCGCGGTCGAGCTGGTTCAACCTGTCGGCCAGCGCCTGGGCCAGCTCGGTGTATCGGGCGCCGGGCACGCGGCTGATGGTGACGAACGGTCGGGCCTTGCGGGGGGCAGACTGGCCCCCTCCCGAAACTCGCATCGATTGCAGGTCGGCCAGCAGGACACGCAGATTCTGCGGGGAAGCAATCGGCGGATTCAGCATCGCAAACCTCCCGGAAAGCCCACTCGCGACGCGGGCGGTTGTCCGCCCGGCGGAAGTCGCGCGTTCCTCAATTCATTGTAGCAAACCTGAGCCTTGGAGCACCGTGCGTCCAACTGTCGCACGCTGAGCCGGCCGAGCGCCAGTTCTGCAAGATGCTCAAGCCTCGATCAGGCGTCTGCGGGCCTCAACCACGATCTGGCGGGCTTCCCTGGTTGAGTCTGCCACGGCCGTCAGGTGTCCCATTTTCCGCCCCGGGCGGGCCTGGTGCTTGCCGTAGAGGTGCAGTTTCACCCGCGGGTCGGCCAGCGCCGCCGACCAGTCAGGTTCTTTGTGTTGCCACAAGTCCCCCAGCAGGTTGGCCATCGCGGCCGGCTTGAACAGCGCGGTCTCGCCCAGGGGCAGCCCGCAGACGGCGCGCAAATGCTGTTCGAACTGGCTGGTGACCGCCGCATCCACCGTGACGTGCCCGCTGTTGTGCGGCCGGGGGGCCAGTTCGTTGACGATCAGGCTGCCATCAGCCTCCACGAACATCTCGACGCACAACAGGCCGACCAGCCCGATGCGGCGCGCGATGCCGGCGGCAAGCTCCGTCGCTTTGCCCGCAAGCTCCGGCGGGATATCGGCCGGAACGATCGTGGTGTCGAGGATGTGCCGCCGGTGCTCATTCTCAAACACATCGAAGCACCGAAGCTGGCCGCTTGCCGTGAGGGCGACGATCAGGCTGATTTCCCGTTCGAAGCGGATGAAGCGCTCGACGACACCCACCGGGGCGGCGCTCTCGCCGCACCACTGCCGCCAGATCGCATCCAGGTTGTCGGGGGAATCGATTCTGACCTGTCCCTTGCCGTCATAGCCGAAAGCAGCCGTTTTCAGCACGCACGGCACCCCCAGCGCCGCGACCGCCGCGCCAAGGTCGCTCAACGAGCGTACTTCCTGAAAGTCAGCAACCGGGAAACCGTGCTGCTGGAGGAAGCGCTTTTCAAGAAGCCGGTTCCGCGTGGTTTGCAGCACGAATGGCGACGGCTGCACGGGCCGCAGCTTTTCGATCGCAGCCAGCGTCTCTGCCGGCACGTTCTCGAACTCAAAGGTGACGATATCTGCGCGTTGGGCGAATCGCCGCGCGGCGTCGAGGTCGTCGTAGGGGGCATTGATTTCAAGATCGGCCACCTGGCCGGCGGGGCAGTCGCAGGTGGGGTCGAAGGTGGCCACACGATAACCCATGCGTCGAGCCGCGATGGCGAGCATTCGGCCGAGCTGCCCGCCTCCAAGAATGCCTATGGTTTTTCCGGGAAGAATCATGGCGCATCTGTGATACACAAGAATCGCGGGCGATTCGACAGCCCCTCAGGGCAAATCACAGTTGCTGTTCGAGCACGCTTTGCGTCTGGGCTGCGCGGAACTG
>JAVQWE010000033.1:0-12506 GCA_033579175.1 Phycisphaerales bacterium
CGGGGCGGCTCTCGGGCAGGTCTTCACCTGGGTGAACACCGCCGGCGGGACGTTCTCCGTACCAGGCAACTGGAATCCCGCCGGCCCGCCAACCCTCCCGGGGCACAGCGCGATCTTCAATCAGCCGGGCAATTACGGCGTAACCCTCAGCGGTCCTGCCGCGCACGGCACCTTGACCATTTCTGCCGGGAGCGTGGGACTGCTGTCCGCCGCGGCGCAGAGCTACTCGGTCTCGACGCTGCTGGTGACGGGCGCATCCCTGAGCATCAACTCAGGAGTACAGCTTGCCACCAGCGGCCTCACCACGATCGATCCCGTAGCGCGCATCAACATCAACGGGACCGGGGCGCTCAACCCCGCCAGCAACGTCCTGATCAACGGCGGATCGTTGTTTCGCAACAACGCCGGCGGGTTCAATCTGGCAAGCGGCCGTACCTTGACCGTGCAGGGAGCCGGGACCGCCAACTTCACCGGGAACCTTCACGTGGGCAGCCAGACGATCAGCGTCACGCAGGGTCTGCTCAACCTCACCGGAGCTTTGGAAGTCGGCACAGGCTCTCCGGGTGGCAACGGCACGGTCACGATCAACGGAACGGGGGCGACGGCTGTCAGCGGGGCACTTTCACAAAACAACATTGGCGGAATGGGGTTGACCGGCGAAGTCTCGTTCTTCGGAGGCTCCACGGGTACACTCGGATCTGTCGCCCTCGGGGTGGACAATACCCCGGGCACCCTCGGCCGGTTACAGGTTACCTCCAGCAGCTTGTCGATCCAGAACCTTGCCGTCGCGGCAGCCGGCCAGAACGGCCGGGGTGAAATCATCCTCTCCGGCACCGGCCCGACACTGACCCAGTCGGGAGCTTCCACGCTCGTTGTGGGGGCTGCGGGCGCGACCAGCGCCCACGGGACGATCACCATCAACGGGGGCACCTTCATTACAGGCACCGGCACGTCCATCATTCACGCCGGGGGGAGAATTCAGGTGGCCGGGGGAGCCTTTCGGCCGATGGGGGACGTGATCGTCAACGCGGGGCAGATCAACATCACCTCCGGCAGTCTGTCGCTGGCGCCGAATCGCACGCTCTGGATCGAAAACGGGGGAAGCATCGTTTCCAGCAGCCCTGGCGGCCTGGCGGCGATCAACAACGGACAGACCGTGAGAATTCACAGCGGGACGTTGCTGACCAGCGCCCTGCGCGAAGTGGGAGCCTCCACCGACGGCACGATCGCTCTGACGGGTCCTGCGGCGCGCCTCATCGCATCGGGAGGGCTCAACGTTGGCACCCTCGACGGAGATGGGACGGTCCTCGTCAACTCAGGAATCGCCTCGTTCACGGGGGGAATTCAGGTTGGCGCGGCAGCGACCCCGGGCAGCGACGGGCTACTTGCCATTCACGGCGGGCAGGTGTCGATCTCATCGGGGCGACTGCAGGTCGGCGGCAAGGTTGGTCAGGCAAGGGGCGTCGTTACGGTGGACGACGGTACGCTGCACGCTTCCTCCGGGGCGACGGTCGATCAGCTAGGAACGCTGCTGGTGGGGACCCATGGCACGCTTCAGGTGAGCGGCGGATCGCTGGCGGTTCTGGGCCGGCTGTCGGTCAGCAACCCGGCAAGCGGCGCGGTGATGCTTCCCACAGGGCAACTGACTTCCATCGGCGCGGGTGGTTCGCTGGGCGTCGCCGGGCCCGTCGTTGTTCCAAGCGGTTCAAGCATGATCGTTGAGGGGGGAGTCCTGGAAGGCGCCGGGCCCTCCGCGGCGCTGTCGGTGGGCAGCGCAGGGACAGGAACCTTGACCGTGAGCGGGAGTTCGGCGCGCGTGGTGTTCCCTGCATCGGCCGGCACCAGCGCCTGGGGCTCATCGGGCGCTGCCAGCATCACCTTCACCGACCACAGCGCAGGCACGTTCGGGACGATCCGCCTTGGTGGAACCTCGAACGCGGGACTGGAAATCAGCCACGGCGCGCGACTCGCAGCCGACAAGCTGCTCTTTGGAACCAGCGGTTCAGGGGCGACGACCATCAACCTTGCCGGCCCGCTTTCCAGTCTGGCGATTGAAGGCACGCTGGCCCTGGCGCCGGGCGGAACCATCAGCGTCAGCAATGGTGCAGTCCTGAGCGCAGGAGGGACCTCGCTCCCGCCGGGAAGCTGCCTGCAGATCAACGCTTCCACCGTCAACCTCGGAGCGATCGGCGGCGCTGGAGGAACCATCCATCTGCAAAGCGGCCTGCTCACGTGGGAGGGGTCATTTTCCACCGGAGCATCCGGATTGCTCGGATTCAGCCCCGTCGTGAGCACAAACCGGTGGATACGGGCCACGGGCGGACTGGTCCTGCCACCATTCTCTGCGTTGAGCCTGACGGGAGGGTTTGTCTCCGTCGGCTCGATCGACAACCAGGGCGGAACGCTGCTCTGGTCCGGCGGCACGCTTGAAGTTACCGGCGGGCTGGCGTTGGCGAACGGTGGACCCATCGGTCCGTCGTTAGCGCTGGTGGAGGGCAAGGCTCTGCTCGTGCCGAGCGCCTCGCTGAGTGTCGCGGCCGGCGCGACCCTCGCCCTGCGCGGGGGGGTTCTTGAGGCATCTGAGCTTTCGGTTGCATCGGGCGGGCAGATGCTGCTGGAAGATGCGGCCTCCGTCCTCCGCGCGACTGTCGTCAACCATGGTCGAGTGCTCGGCAGCGCGGTGGTCTCCGGGCAGTTCTTCAACGGCCCGGGGGGCGAAGTGAGCGCCAGCGGCGGCGAGCGAATCCGGCTCACCCAGCAAGTGACCAATCTGGGCCAGATGCATCTGTCCGGTGGAGAGATCGAGACCGGCACCACATTGCTCAATCAGCCCTCGGGAAGGATATCCGGCCGGGGCCTGTTGCGCAGCCGGGGGCTGAACAACAGCGGAAGTCTGCTCCTGTCGGCAGGCGCAAGCGACATTTTCGGACCCCTGGCCAATCAGTCCGGTGGCAAGACGATCGTGACGGGCTCGGCCGTCGCGTCGTTCTACGACGATCTGACCAATGCTCCCGGCAGCGAGCTGCGTATCAGCACCGGTTCTACGGCGGTGTTCTTCGGGCTGGTGACCGGCACGTCGCTGATCACCGGAACGGGCACGGCGGTGTTCGAAGGGGGCACGGCACTGGATGCGATCGTGAACGGTGGACGAAGTGTAGTCGGTCGATCGGGGCAGGTGAATGCCACGGTGGTCCGTCAGGTTGGGGTGACGATCGAGGGGCAGTTGCGGCTGTCTGTCAACCCCGCCGTCAGTGTCAGCCGGGTAACGGAATTCTCGATCGCAGGCAGCCCCGGCATGTGGGAAGGCGCGCTCGATCTGGCCAACAATGCTCTGGTGATCGATTATTCCGGCACTTCCCCGTTGCCAGCCGTCGACAGTCAGGTGCGATCCGGGTTTAACGGCGGGGCTTGGGATGGCTTGGGCATCCGAAGTTCCGAGGCGGCGGGGGTGGGCAACCGCGCGATCGGCTTGGCCGAGGCCGCCGACATCGGCTCTCCTTTGACTTTCCTGGGAGAGCCGGTCGATTCCACGTCACTGTTGCTTCGATACACCCTGCCCGGCGATTCGAATCTCGATGGGCGGGTCGAAATCGGCGATTTCGCGTTGCTGGGGGCGAATTTCAACCAAGCCAGCTACTGGGCCAAGGGAGATTTCAATTACGACGGCCTGACCAATCTGTTCGACTTCGCGCTGTTGGGTTCGAACTTCAACCGCTCGCTGGGGTTTGCGGACGTTTCTCCGGGGCTTTGGCTGGGTATGGTGCCAGAACCCGGTTTGGGGGTGATCGGTCTGATTCTGGGGGTCAGAGGGCTATGGCCGCGGCGGCGAGCAATCAGCGCGTAAGTGCAGTTGGAAAATGAACTTACGACAATGCTGCAAGCTTTCGGTTTCAAGCTCGAAATCAAAGTGATATCATACTGATACCTTACTGGAAAGGAGCTACCGTGATTCGTGAAGTGCCGCGTAAGGCGATGAACGGTCTGGTCCCGTTAGTCGGCAACATCCTCTTGTATGCCGCGGCCATTGTGTGCTTCTGTTACGCCAAGTACCACCCGTGGCTGCTGGTCTCCAGCGGGTGCGCCCTGCTGCTGCTGGCCGGGCTGATGTCGGCCGGGTTCTTCATCGTTAACCCCAATGAAGCCAAGGTGTTACAGCTGTTTGGTGACTACCGTGGCACGGTCCGCGACCCGGGCTTGCGGTTTGCCAACCCCTTCTTCAGCAAGCGCGCTATCAGTCAACGCATCCGGAACTTTGAGTCCAGCAAGTTGAAAGTGAACGATCACGACGGCAGCCCGATCGAGATCGCCGCCGTCGTCGTCTGGCGCGTGGTAGATACCGCCGAAGCCGCTTTCGAAGTGGACGACTACGAGAATTTCGTGCACGTGCAGAGCGAGGCGGCGTTGCGCAACCTGGCGACGCAATACCCCTACGACTCGCACGAAGAGGGAACGCAGAGCCTGCGCGGCAATACCACCGAGATTGCCGCCCGGCTCAAGTCGGAGATTCAGGAGCGTCTGGCCCGGGCCGGAGTGGAGGTGCTGGAAGCCCGGATCAGCCATCTGGCCTACGCCCCGGAGATCGCGGCGGCGATGCTGCGTCGACAGCAGGCGGCGGCGGTGGTTGCGGCTCGCGCCAAGATCGTGGAAGGCGCTGTGGGCATGGTGGAAACTGCCCTCGACATGCTCTCCACCAAACAGGTGGTGGCGCTGGATGAGGAGCGGAAGGCGCAGATGGTCAGCAACCTGCTGGTGGTGCTGTGCGGTGAGAACGAAGCCCAGCCGGTGGTAAACGCCGGAACCCTCTACCAATGAACCCCCCCGTCGGCCGCGGCCCACGGCAGCGACTCGACGCAGCGCTGCCGGCGGGTTGCCGCTTGCTGCCCGGTTGCACCATGCCCGCCCGCAAGGCCTTTCTTCTTCGGATCGACCCGGCGATACTGGAAGCCATTCAGCGCTGGGCGAATGATGACCTGCGAAGCCTCAACGCGCAGATCGAGTTCTTGCTGCGCAGGGCGCTGCGCGACGCTCGACGCGACCGGGCACTTCCTGCGGAGTCTTCCGGATCGACCGGTCCTCCCCCCGCTGCCGATCTGCCCCCCGACCCGCCCACTGCCGCGCCGGAAAGCCTTCCACCCCCGCAGGAGGGTTTGCCCCCTCAATGACCGCTTCCTGGTCTGCCTGATCGGCCTGTTCATCTGCGAACTGGCGGCGGGTGGGGCTGCTCTGGACCAATCGCCCCCCGCTCAAGCCCCCGCTCGCCGGGTTTTTGACGCTACGTGGCAATATCGCATCGTTTCCGGGCCGGCAACCCGCCGAGTACGCCTGACGGTAACGCTTCCGCAAACGGTCGTGGATCGGCAGGTGCTCCGCGCGATCCGGTTCGACCCCTTGCCCACCGGCCGACAGCGCCAATCGGGCAATGAATATGCGGTGTGGGACCTGCAGAAGCCCCCCGCCCGGCAGGAAATCTCCATTACCGCCCGGATCGAGCTGATTCGAGCTGATCTGGCGACGGCCCGGGGCCGCAGCCCGACTCCGGCTGGGCCTGCCACCGCACGATGGCTCCAGCCGGAGCGGTTTCTTGAATCCGACCACCTGACGGTTCAGGCCGCCGCCGAAGGTCTGATCGGACCTGACGCACTGGCCACGGTGCGGGCCATCCATGATTTCGTTCTGGAGACTCTGGAGCCCGCGCCCCACGATCCGGCCGATCGTGGGGCCTTGTGGTCGTTGCATCACCGCCGGGGGGATTGCTCGGAATACAGCGATCTGTTCGTGGCATTGTGTCGAGCGCGGCGGATACCGGCGTTTACCTGCGAGGGTTTCGTGACGACCGCTGTTGCCGACGGCGACACAGCCCGCCACCAGTGGGCCGAGGCTTTTATCGCCGGTGTCGGCTGGACGCCGTTTGATCCATTTCACGTCGCCAGAGGCTCGGCCCAGTTCGATGAACTTCAGCCCACGCGGATTCGCACAAGCATCCGAAGGAATGATCCGAATCTGGAGGGATTCCATCAGTATCATTTCCGGTATTGGGGCGATCCGGTGGAAGTCACTGAGAGCTTCACCGCCCGCGAGTGGCAGGAACCACGATGACCGGACCGGCTCCGTCTCGGGGTGGGCAACCGGCCGTCGGACCAGGAAAGCCGGCCTGAGCATCGCCGTGCCCACCGGCCGGAGGCCGTGGATCAACTCTCCGACAGACCGGAACGTGCCCGCGCGGCCCCCCGAAGCGCAGAATAACGCGGGAGAATGCTCTTTCAATTCGCAGGCTTCGGCCCTATGTTGAAGGCCGTAATCGAGGCCAGGGCGTCATGAGGCAGACCATCATCGGCCGGGCATATGTGCTCGGCGACAACATCGACACCGACCAGATCATCCCCGCGCAATACCTGTCGTATAATCCGTCCGATCCGGCGGAACGAAAATATTTCGGCATGTATGCCAATTCGGGGGTTCCCGACGCTCAGGCCGGTCTGCCGCGGGGAAATATCCGCTTCGTCCGCGAAAATGAGTTCAAGAGCGACTTTCAGATCATCGTCGCCGGGAAGAACTTCGGATGCGGCAGCTCCCGGGAGCATGCCCCCCTGGCGCTGGCAGAAGCCGGGATCGCCGCGGTGATCGCTGAGTTCTATGCGCGGATTTTCTTTCGCAACAGCGTCAACGGCGGGTACCTTCTTCCGCTGGAATCGAAACTTCGACTGGTGGAACGGATCGAGACCGGGGACGAGCTGGAGATCGACCTGTCGGCCGGCCGGGTGAAAAACCGGTCTCGCGGGGGCGAGACGTTCGAGCTGAAGCCGCTGGGCGATGTGATGCCGATCATCGAAGCCGGCGGGGTGTTTGCCTACGCCAGGAAGGTTGGAATGCTGAAGCAGGCGCCGGGGGAAGTCCGTGCCGCCCGGTGATCCACCCATGACCAACGTCATCCTGATCGATCACCCGGTCGTGCAGACCAAGCTTACGGAGCTGCGCGATTTTTCGGTGGACCATCGGCAGTTCCGCCAGCTCCTGGATGAAATCGCCATGCTCATGACCTATGAGGTCACGCGCGACTGGCCGACTGCCCCGCGCCCGATCCGCACACCCCTGGAACCGATGATCGGCACCACCCTGGCGCGGCAGGTTACCCTTGTGCCGATCCTCCGGGCCGGTCTGGGCATGGCGGATGGGGTGCTGCGCGTGCTGCCCGACGCCCGGATGGGGCATCTCGGTGTCCGCCGCAACGAACAGACCCTCGAGCCGATTGCCTACTACCAGAAACTCCCTCCGGATATCGCGGACACCGAGGTTCTGCTGATCGACCCGATGCTGGCGACGGGCGGAAGCGCCTCCGCGGCGATCGCTTTCCTGAAGAATGCGGGGGTTAAGAGCATGAAATTCGTCTGTCTGGTGGCGGCGCCGGAGGGCATCGCCGCGGTTCACAAGGATCACCCCGAGGTGCCCATCTACACCGCCGCCGTCGATCGCCAGCTCAACGAGAAGGGATACATCCTGCCGGGCCTGGGAGACGCCGGGGACAGGATTTTCGGCACCTGATCCGGCCTGGCTGCGGGCGCCGCGCCGCATCCGGGGCAGCGCCTGGCCCGTTGGGCCGGCGTCCGTTCAGCGAGACCGCCTGGCGTTTTCCGCTGCTGGCTCTTGACGCGCCGTCGGCGGCGCCGATGATTCGCGCGTCGTGCAAAACCACCGGCGGTTCGTTCATGGCGGCAGCGCTTCTCCCGCGAAGACGCCCGCAAACGAGTCGCGGTGGTTTTTCGTTTTTTCCGGTTTCCGGCGAACCATCGGGGCCGGCTGACGTAAGGGAGAATCGATCGCGCGTGAATGTCGCGCACCGCAACCACCCAGGAGGTTGTCAGGCAATGACCAAGAAAGAGCTGCTGGCGAACGTTGTCGAGCACATCGACATCACCGGCCCCGATTTCAAGTCCGCACCGTCGCAGGTGAAGGCGATGAGCCGAATGGCCTTCTCCGCCCGCGACCTGGCCCGCGCCGCCGAAATCTACGACCGCATGATCTGCGACACCGATTGCGGCATCATCCTGTGCCTGGCCGGATCGCTGGTGTCGGCGGGGCTGAAGAAAGTCATCGTCGATCTGGTGCGGCACAACATGGTGGACGCCATCGTCAGCACGGGGGCGAATATTGTCGATCAGGATTTCTTCGAGGCGCTGGGGTTCCGTCACTACATCGCCGATGAGCGCCTCAAGAGCGGCATGCATGACGGCGAGCTGCGCGAGCTGATGATCGACCGCATCTATGACACCCTCATCGACGAGGAAGAACTGCGCATCTGCGACGAAACCACGCAGAAAATCTTCGACGAGCTGGAACCCCGGCCCTATTCCAGCCGCGAACTGATCAAGGCCCTGGGAGAATACCTGGAACGCAACGGGGGGCCCCGGTGCGCAGAGTCGATCGTTTACGAGTGCCACAAACGGGAAGTACCGATCTTCTGCCCGGCGTTCTCCGACTGCTCGGCCGGGTTCGGCTTTGTCGCCCATATTGCCGCCCGGCAGGCCCGCGGCGAGCCGGTGATCGCCTGCGACAGCGCCAAAGACTTCTACGAACTGACGCAGATCAAGATCAAAAACCCCACGACCGGTCTGCTGATGATCGGCGGGGGTGTGCCCAAGAACTTCGCGCAGGACATCGTCGTGGCGGCCGAAATCCTGGGCATCGACGCGCCCATGCACAAGTACGCCATTCAAATCACGGTGGCCGACGTGCGCGACGGCGCCCTTTCCGGATCAACCCTCAAGGAAGCCTCCAGCTGGGGCAAGGTCGATACCGTCTGGGAACAGATGGTTTACAGCGAAGCCACCCTTGCCCTGCCCCTGATCGCCGCCTATGGCTATCACAAGGGCAACTGGAAGAAACGCCAGCCCCGCAAGTTCGCCCAGCTCTGCGAAGAGCCGGCCGCGGTGGCGTGAGCACCGGGGAACACCCGAGACCGGCTGCGGGCGTGGCGCAAGCTGCGTGAGTTGACAACGAAAGATGCACCCGCAACCACCCGAGATCGGGACCGTCTGCACTCCGTGGCGCCGGCCGTCAGAATCTTGTGGTGCTCCGTTTTTTAACCAGATTTTTACTTGACGGTTCGGGGAGCACGTCTTAGTTTAGCCCGTGGAAGGTGAGTCGGTGGCGTTTTGCCCCCGTGGATTGTGCCCGCGGCACCTGCTGGCGTTGAAGCCGACTGCTTCCCCACATCGGACGTAACAGATCTCAGCAAGTCTCGCGTTCTGTCGGCGGGCAGAAGGGTTTTCTGCTTCAGCAGAGTGGCCTGCGCCGACCCGGCGCCTGTTCGGGCGGCTCATTTCTTGTGACGGAGGTCAGCCATGAAACTGCGTGTGATCATGCTCGGAGGAATGGCCGCATCTGGATTCCTTCCCGTTGCTCATGGGCAATTTGTGCCGAGTTTTCTGGATATCCCCGGCACGCGGATCGGACTTCCCGGCGAAGGCTATCTCGTCGCCCGGCCGAATCCGCTGGCGAATCGTTTCGGAGATGAGTACACCGGCTGGATCGACATCCGCCACCCCGCGCGCGTCTCCGCAAACCTTCCGAACTTCAACTCCGGCTACGACATGAGCGACCACCAGCTGCGCATCCGCACCACGACACTCACGGATTCCAACGGGGTCTCGGCCGCTCCCAACATCGCCCGTGATTTCCATTATGCCAACCGCATCTGGGGTGGCTCGCAGGCGGGGCTTTCGGTGATTCAGGATGCCCACCGGAATTATACGTCCGGCGGCGCAAACCCCGGGGGGCTGCCGGTCACCTTCACCTTCCCCCCGGAAGTGGGTGGCAGCAGTGCAGTGTTCGACGGTCGGATCGGCAGCGCCACCAACAACCTCACCGGCGGGCCGGCAACGCGCCGGATCGACATGTATTACGTCGCCGACATGGATGACATCCCCGGCAACAGGTTCCGCGGTTATGCTTTCAATTCCAGCGCCAACACCCTTCCTTCCCAGGGTCTGAACAACCCCGGCGATTTCCGTCCCTTCTTCGTTGTCGCCACCACCGGCGGCGACACCGCCGTTGCCGACACCTTCGCCCATGAAATCGGACATTTCCTGCTGAACGGACCCAGCGTTGATAACCCCAGTCCCGGCGATCCGGGTCACTCGGCGACGAAAACCAATCTCATGGCCTCCGGTTCGATCCGCTGGTATCCCGGCCAACCGGCCGGTGATCTTAACCCCTCCCCCGGGGGCCCCCCCTCTGCCATTTCCAGTTCCATCCTTACGATTGGCAAGACCATGCGTCTGAACACCGACGGCACCCCCGCCGTCGGCGGAATTGACCAGCTCACCGCCGGCAACGGCACCCTCTCGCAGGTACGCCGCGTCTTCGATTCCACCGGCAACAGCTCGTCCACCAACTACCTGCATCTCAACCGCAATGCCGGAGCCGGCGACCGCGTCGATTTCGATTTCATGGCCGATGTCGGGCGAATGGATGGCAACGTCGCGTCCACCGATGTGAACAACCTCGACGGTATCCCCGGGGCCGACAATTTCCCCGGCACCACCGGTGAACGGCTGTATTTCGGCATCGGCTCTTCCACCGCGTCCGATCAGACCGGAAAGGATAAAACCGGACTCGGCACCTTCAACGCCTTGCCTGATTACGCCGGCGCCTTCTTCAAGTACGCTGATGTTTTCTCGCTTTCGACGATGTACAGCGACTCAGATATCAACCCCAGTGGAGATGTCAGCACTCGCGAAGGGTCGCTGGATTACAACGTGCAGTTCCGCGATGCCCTCGGCAACGTCTCGGCCGGCGTGCCCACGGTGGTTTTCACCGACGGCTGGTCGCTGGACACCTCGGTGGACAACTTCGTCTGCCGATGGGTGCCCTCTGATCCGAACTTCAACCCGGTCGGGCTGTTTATCATCGCCCTGGAAGGCACCTTTAACGGCGCCCGCTACGATGCGGCCTGCCAGATCGATGCCGTTGTCGTCGGCATCCCCGAGCCGGCGGGCTGGCTGCTGGCACCGCTGGCGGCGGGTCTGATTCGGCGGCGGCGCGCGTAGACGGGCTGATGCGGCCGGCGCGGGCGATCCAGAAGCATTGCAAGCAACGCGCCACCGGCCGCCGCCCACGCAGGCTCGGGAATCAACCTGCCCGAAGCCCGCGTGTTCACCGTCGCATCCAGCAGCAGGGAAAGCTCCGCAAGCGTCAGGTGGAACACCAGATTCGCTGTGTTCCCCGGGGGCAGGACCGTCGGCAGTGGAAATTCGAACGCGGGCAACGGCACGTCCGGATTCGCCGATTGATCGACCGCCAGTGGCGCTGCGGAAGTGAGCAGGGCGTCATCCTCATCCAGCAGCAGCGTCCCCGTGAGCGGCAGCAGGGTTGGCGCACCGGGAATCGTCAGGACGTTGCCGAGCACGTCGACGGTCAGGTTGATCGTGACCAGCGGCGCAACAGCAAAAGTGAATTCCCCCGGACCTGCGGGAGTGAGCGTGCCGGGGGCTTCCGGATCGATCTGGGTCAGCGTCATCGCCGTGATCGTGGCATTGCCGAGCGGAATGGGCAGCGAGCCACCGGGATAAACGCTCGTGGGAGAGCGGGTGCGAAACCCGGCCGTCGTGAACACCGCGCTCAGGGGCAGGGAAGCGGTCACACCCGGGGGCAGCGAAGCTTCGTAACCGCGCAGAACGATGGCCTGACCGGCAGGATCGATTTCCGCCTGAAATCCCCCACGGGTCGCAAGATCGGGATCGCCACTGGCGGTCGGGTTGAGCTGCACGGGCACGGGGACGTTCTCCGTGTCGCCGAACACGCCGAACAGCCCCGGCTTGGTGCGGGTTCCTGAGGGATTGGAAGAGATGTCGTAGTTGCCGATCAGCGTGCCGCTGTTGGTGGCGCGGAAACTGACCGTCGCCACGTTGACCCCGCTGGGAGGGGTGAGAACGAAGTCGTACGGGGCTGCCGATGCCACGACCGCGCCGGCCGTCGTCACCATCAGAAACCACGCGCGGATGACCGCATGCATCGTGCCCTCCAGTCGTTCCCGGATCAGTCGCAATGGACGTGCGAACTCAAGGGTAGCACAGAAAGGGCAGGTTCACAAAACAAATCTGCCGGTGAACCGGATTCCAGGAGTTTTTCAGCGCGCTGCGCGGCCGGCGGTCCCGGCGCGCAGCGCCCCGCGGCGGAAATTTCAGAAAATCTCCCCCGCTTTCCTGAGCCCATGACCCGGTTTCACCCCCGCGCGCTGCGCGCTTGAGCCCACCGGCGCGCAACCCGGCCGGAATCAACAGAACGGCGCGCCCGAACCCCGCGAGCGTCCCGCAGGACGAGGCGCGCGGCAGGCACACGATCGGAGAACGGCAGGCGCAGGCGCGATCGGTGCCCGGGAGTCTGCGGAACCACGAGAACGTGCCTCAGCCTCGCTGGCGCGAACGAGCCGGCGGAAGTCGAGCGTCCAGGAAGCACCCCATGCCGGAACGACATCTCCAACCCGCTTTGCTGCGACGAGCCGCGGCGGT
>JAVQWE010000034.1:0-12371 GCA_033579175.1 Phycisphaerales bacterium
GAAGCGGGGCCGAGGATTCGGCTGGCCGCGGTCCCCACGTTCCTGCACCAGCGCCATCGCGCGGCGCTGCGAAACCGGGTCGATGTAGAACCACAAGCCTGTAAGCTTCTGACTGGCCAGCGCCTCGAGCCGGGCCTGACCAAGAACGGCGTTAACCGTGTTGATCGCGCCCTCCACCGATCGCGTACCTGTGATGAAGTTGAACGCCGGCAGCGCCAGGGCCATCACCAGCACGATCAACGCGATGACGATCAGCAGTTCCGTCAGAGAAAAGCCACCGCCTGCCAGGCCAATGCGCGACGATCCTTGCCGATGAACCAGGAAACCATCCCAGCGAGGCGATCGGGCCTTGCCGGCGAACACAAAAGTCCCGCAGGAAAGGGCGGCGCTGTCGCCGATGGCTTGGAGGCTTGCTCGCGTTGGCGAGGTCATGGCATCAGTTTTCGAACGAATACAGGTTGTCATCACCGGTGCTGAAATCGCCATCCGGACCGGCAGAGGCAAAGAACGGCCGGGCCTGGGCGGGCGGCCTGTAATTGATGTACGTTGGTGGAGAGCCGGCACCCGAAGGCCCTTCTGCCACCAGAGCACCCGTGCTGGTCAGGATGAAGCTCTCCCCCGCACGATCCTTGAAGGTGATGCCCGCAAGTCCGGCAGCGGGGACAAGAATGATGGGGTTATTCCAGGAATCGACGAGCATCACCGGGCTGAGCGGTGCCCGCCGGTAGTTCGGATCGGACACCGGCGCGCTGTGAGTGAATCTTCCCAGTTGGCTGTTGGGCACCGAGGGGTCCTTTCCCGGCGCTTCCATCTGCGCCGTGGTGGGCAGCGCCAGGAAGGCGCTCGCGTTCGCTGGCACGCGCATCAGCAGGCCCATCGCAAGCTGGGTGTTGAGCACCGTGGAATGCGCCGCTCGACCCGGCTTGCCCGCGCGGAGGGCTTCCATGGTCACCGGCCCGGGGTTAGGTGCCGGCAGGGGTGGTGCGTTGGCCGCATGGTTCGAAGGATCACCATCCCGCCAGATATCAATCGGGGGTTCGCTGGTGGCTTGCGGGTCGTAATTGTATTGACTGGGTGTAGCCCCCCCTACCCAGACAAACGGCGACGGCTGCACTTTCAGACCCGTGGTGGTCTTCAGTTCCGTCAGCATCCCCTCCAGCGCCTCCAGCCGAACCCTGGTTTCGCGCTCTTTGGCCCCCCCGGTGATATTGCTCACCGTGAACGCGACGATCCCGATCAAAACAACCAGGATTCCCATGGCTACCAGCAGCTCTAACATGCTGAAGCCACTGGACTTAGGATATTTTGGTGCAACACGCATGCGCACCGGCATGATACGCGCTGTCTAGTGAAAATCCGCAGAATGGGAGGGGGATTCGAGCACCGGGCAGACCCAAGGTCGGCCTCCGGCGCGGTGCAAAGAGGCCGAAGAAGGCAGAATTTGCTGTCCGTCGCGGGTCACCGCCCCGAGGGGGGAATCAGCCCCAGCAACTGGTTAACAGCCCGAGAGGGACCGCCCGCCGGTACGGCAAGATGGCGTAAAACTTATAGAAGTTTCACAATTGCGGGATGAATTCAAGCCCTCTTTGGCAAGCCAGGAACAGGTTGTAATCGCTAGCCCTAATGCCGGGGCTGTGATCAATGCCCAAGCACCTTCCGGCAAGCCGTCTGGCTCAACCCTTGGGGCCTTCATAGCTGTAAACGTTGTCTTCGCGGGTCAAATAATTGCGATCGGCACCGGCGGAGAAGAAAAACGGCTTATCCTCGACGGCCATGCCGATGCGAGGATGCATGCGATTCATCAGGACGATGGGCTTCCCCCAAGCATCCCTTAGGGTAAGGTCGTCGTACATCGACCGTGGCAGGCGTGCAAAGATGCTTTCCGGGTCTTCCATGCCCCCGGAGGCGCGCAACGCGCGTAAGAAGGCTCGGTTGTTGTCCAGCGCTCGACGATCCAGACTGCTGGAATCCGGTTCCGCATCCCCGGCAATCAGCACCGGTGCCTCCGGAAGCCTGCCACCGGAAACATCGAGATACCGGGCCAACGCCTGTTCCAGGCCTGCCAGCAGCTCGCGGGTGATGGTTTCTGCCGACTGCCGCCGAACTTCGCGCGCCAGGTTCAAAGCCAGTCCCGCCACAATCACCAGGAATGCAACCGTGGCCAGCATCTCCAGCAGGGTGAAGGCACGGCTCGATCCAACAGACCGGCGCTGAAGCCGCCGACCCGGAAATCCGGCCCGTACGCGCCCGCACCGGGCACAAGGCGCAAATCGCGTGACGTTGCCGTCGGCGGTCGACTCCACTGGCGGCCGCGGCAGGCGAACCGGAGGACCGCAACCCTCGCCTGGGTCTTGGCAGAGGCCGACATCTGCCCTCTGACAGAATCTCATCGGAAGTTTGTGATGTCGTCACATTCTTCGACCGCGCGCTGGTTGCTCTTCCAGCCGCCTGCGTCGGTGGGATTCACGACCAGCGGGGCTTTGGCGCCGGGAATCGAATCGACCGGTGGGCCGAAAAGCCCGTCCGGCCCGGCGGTCCAGAGGAGATAGGGCAGGTCGGCGGCCGGGCTGGTTTCGGATTCCATGCCCGGTTGACGGTCCAAGGCACCGTTGACCCCGAAATCTCCCAACATGGCTCGAATTCGGGCCAAGGCGCGAGCCTGGGGCAAGGCTTCGAGGCTTCCCCCGGCCGTGTTGTGCATGAAAAAACGCAGGTTGTCGTTGGCATCGAACAGCGCTGAGCGATCCTGCTGCCCGGGGTTGTTCGTGGGGTCGCCCCCGGAGACGAACCGGGGCACTACAGAAATCGTCGGCCGGCTGGCAGCAGCCGGGAAATACAGGATCGGGTTTCCGTTGCCATCGACGAGGAAGGCATTCCCGGCGGCGATTTTGAACTTATCTGCCGGCAGGTAGGGGCCGAAGATGCGTCCACCGGGGCGGTCGGGCTGACCGTCTTCATCGTCATCGATGGTCTTCGGGCCGTTGCGGAAGCCCGGCTCTCCGTCGAACTCGCGGGCGGTGGAATCGAACGAACCGTCGGCTCCATCCCGTGGCTCATAAGGTGCCCAGCTTGAATCCAAGCCGGGGGCAGGGGTCAGAGTGGGGGGCGTGCTCGCATCCACAAGCGCAAGAAATGCTTGGGTGGGGGTTGGGGACGGGAGCTGGCGATAGATTTCCCCCCGCTTCCAAGGCCCGACCGGACGGGGCTTGGGGCTGGGCCCAACCAGAGCACGGGCGAGCACGGCCGCACCGGTGTTCGGGTCCGGCACACGCGGATAGTCAGCAAAATCTGCCTTGTAGGCCTCCAGTGCCGTAGCGATCGCCTGAAGATCGGCCGCCGACTTCAATCGCCCGCCTTGGCGATAGAGCCGGCTCACGCCAACCAGCAGCACTCCTGCCAGCAAAGCAATGATCGCGATCACCACCAGCAGCTCGACCATCGTGAACCCGCGGCCGGCTGCTTCGAGGCGACCTTCGCAGGCAATCACCGGCCGAGAAGGACTACCCGCCGAAAGCGAATCCGCCCTCTTATCTGACCGGCCCGAAATTGGTGATGTCATCGCTGGTGCCATAGACGCGATCTCGCCCGGCGCTGATCAGGATGTAGGTATCCTTCCGCCGGGTGGTGTTGCGCTGGTTGGGATCGCTGAAATAGGGGTAGGCGTCGTACGGGAACTGATAGTTTGCGCCGGCGGACTTCTCCATGGATCGGTTCACGTCGGCCGTGGCCAAACCGTGCCGTGGGAAATCGGCCGGCGTGGTGTAATCGGCCCGTCGGGCACTTTTTGCCGTGCCGATAGACCGCCCGGCGCTTCCTGACGCGGCGGGGGTGAGGTTGGGGTAGGTGCCGTTGTACGCACCGGTGTAACCGATGATCTGCGCCAGATCATATTGCTGATTGGGCAGATATCGGTCGGCAATCGGATCAACACGGTTGATCACGCCGTTATCTTGAGCCGTTGGCGCAACCGCATCGGCAGTGCTCTTTTTTGCCCCTACCCGTGCCCGAAGGTACAGGATCGGCATCGGCCCACCCGAAAAGCGGTCGAGGAACTCGGGAATCACCGTGTCATCGGCGTCGCCTCCGTCATCGGCAAAATGCCCGGTCTTGCGGCCGTTGGCGATCCGGAAGCTCAGGTTGCTGTTATCGATGAATGCGGGAGTCCGGCGGGGATTGGCGCGATTCAGCGATAGCGGCCCCTGGCCAACCGTGCTGGGGTCGTAAATCAGCTCATCGTCGCTTGGATCATTGGCCGTCCCCTGCGGGTCGATTCGAAGCCCCCCGCACAGGCCCAGAACGAGGTTCTCCGCCCCGGTAAGCTTCCTCCAGAGCCGTTCGTTGTTGTTGTTGACGTTGCCGACCTCGAAATCCGTCACCCCCGGCGGGGTGGCAGCGCTGAACTCGTTGAAGCCGAAATCGGAGGGAGTGGCGTTGGAGTTGGCAATCAGGTGGTTGGGGATCGGCCCGGGATACCCCCGGAACGTGTTGAAGTAATTCTGGATCGCGCCATCGAGCGAGGCGATCAGCCCACGGGTGTCGGCTTCCTGCGCCGCCAGCCGCACCCGGCCCACCACCGGCACCAGCAGGCCGATGAGAAGAATGATAATCCCGACGACGACCAGCAGCTCAACCAGTGTGAACGCCGCTCTGTGTCTGAGACCAAGGAGGATGGCCGGTCGATCGTGGCTTGGCGCGTCAGAATCCATGCTGCGTTCCTCGGAACTCCAGACTCCCGACCATCTGCACTTGCGGGCTTACTTTTTGCCAGGCCCGCTGATGCCCTGGATCAGCGACACCATGGGCATGAACAGAGCGATCACGATAAAGCCGACGATCACGCCCAGCACCACCACCATCACCGGCTCAAGGACGCTGATGAGTGAACCGACCAGCACGTCCACATCGTTGTCGTAATTGTCGGCGATCTTGATCAGCATCTTGTCCAGATCACCGGTTTCCTCCCCGACATCCACCATGTTGACCACAATGGCATCGCACACTTTGGTGGCGCGCAGGGGATCGGCCATGCTCTCGCCTTCCCGGATGGCATCATGCACCTTGGCCAGCGCCCGTGCGTACACCTCGTTGCCGCAGGTCTCCCGGGTAATGTTGATTGCATCAAGAATCGGTACACCGGCGCTGATCAGAGTGCCCAGCGTGCGGGTGAATCGGGCAATGGAGGTCTTGGCCAGAATCGTCCCGAGGATCGGCACCTTCAAAAGGGCCAGATCGGTGATGTACTTGCCGCCTTCCGAAAGCCTAATGAGCTTCCAGATCAGCATCAGGACCACCGGCCCGAACAGAAGATATGCCCAGCCATATTGCTCGGCCATGAACGTGCTGAACGTGATCAGCAACTGCGTGACCGCCGGCAGCTCCAGCTTGAAGTCCCGGAAGATTTCCTTGAACTTCGGCACCACGAAAATCAGGATCATCGAAACGATGCCCACGGCGATCAGAATCACCACCGCCGGGTAAATCATCGCGCCGATGACTTTCTTCTTCAGCTTGGCGGCCTTCTCCATGAAATCGGCCAGCCGGTTGAGGATGATGTCCAGCACACCGCCGGCTTCCCCGGCGTTGATCATGTTCACATAAAGCTTGTCGAAGGCTTTGGGATACTGCGCCATGGCGTCCGAGAGCGTGCCCCCGCCTTCCACTTCGTCGGCAACACCACCGATGATCGCCTTCATCAGGCCAGGTTTCTGCTGCTGCTCAAGAATCTGCAGAGAACGCAGGATGGGCAGGCCGGCATCCTGCAGAGTGGAAAGCTGCCGGGTAAAGGTCACCAGGGTTTTGCCATTGACTCCGCCGATGGCGAACGGCATCTTCCGCTTTTTCGTGATCGGCGCGGCTTCTTCCTGCTTCTTCTTGACGCTCTTTTTTGCCGCTTTCTCCCGGACTTTCGTCGGGAAATACCCCTTCCCCCGGATTTTGGCGATGGCTTCCTCGCTACTGGCGGCCTCGATCTCGTCCTTCACCTCCTGCCCGGAGGAATTCATGGCTTCATAGGCAAAAATCGGCATAGGCAGACTCCCAGCCTGATCTGGCTGCTGACGATATTGTAGCCGATGTCCACCCGATCACCATCGCCGAGGGGTGTCAACTCTCGCCATTTTAACATTCGCCGGTGGGAGGCTCGGGTTTGACACTGCCGGCCGTGTGCCACGGCCGCGCGGCGCCGCTCCGCCGCCCCTTTCCCAAGCCACCGATCCCTCGGGAACGGGGCTTTCGCGCACGCAAAGAATGATCCCACAGCATCAATGGGCCCCCTGCATGTCCTGCGATCACAGGCTAGCGGCGGCCCCGGCATGGGCCACAACTCCCCCGAACCGCTGGCTGCCAGTCCATGAACGGTACACCGGCGTTTCTCATAGACGCTGGGGTACGGCGATTGTAAAGTAACCGCTCAGCCCGGGAGGTCCGCATGACGCTCGATGATTTCTTCGCCGAGCTGGACCAGTATCGCACGCGCGTCCCCTTGCGACTGCTGGATGAGCGATTACGTCAGGTCGAAATCGATCTGGCGGAAATCGAGCCGTTCATCCGGTTCGGTGCAGACACCTACCGCCGTAACCTCCTGCGCGCCGGACCGGCCTACCACGCGCTGATCCTCTGCTGGCGGAGCGGGCAGCGCAGCCCCATCCACGACCATCGCGGCTCCAGTTGCGGGGTACGCGTGCTGCGCGGCACCGCTACCGAGACCGTCTTCGAGCGAACCCCCGACGGCCACATCTTCCCCACCCGCACCCGTCGCCTGGAAGCCGGATTCTGCTGCGGAACGGAGGATCAGGATATCCACCAGCTTTCGAATCTCGAGCCGGCCGGCAGCGACCTGATCACCTTGCACATCTATTCACCTCCGCTGCTGGTCATGGGCACCTATTCCCTCACCAGCACCCGAGTGAATGAGTTTACGGACAGGGTCTACGAGTTTTGTGAAGGAGCTGGCATCTGATGAATCCGGCCGGAGCCGCTGGCAACCGGAGTCGTCAGCCAGCCGAGCGGCATCGGTAGATAGGCACACCCTCCGATGACCCGCGCTTCACCTGACCTGTCGAAGTATGCCTGGGCCGACTACCTGCATTGCATGGACGGCCTGCCTGATCCGATCCTGCTCCCTTCCGGGAGCGGGCGTCGGCCGGGTGCCGAGTTTCATTGGATCTGGGGCCTTGCCGTGGCGGGGGCGATCGCCGCCGGGGCCATCGTTCTGGCCGGATTGCCTTTTGCACCCTTCACCTTGGCGAACGGGCGACAGCCGCTTGAGCCCGTGATGATTGCAATCCTGCTGGGAATGCTGGTGGCCAATCTGCTGCCGCGCCCGCCGATCCTCCAGCCGGGGCTGAAAATCACCGCCAAGCGCCTGCTGCCGGTGGCAGTCGTACTGCTGGGGGCACGGCTGGATTTTCTGCATTTGCTTCGTGCCGGTGCGGCTGGTCTGGTCTTGAGCCTCCTGACCATTCTCGGGGCCTTGGCGCTGTTCGTGCTTTTTATTCGACGAGGGTGGATCGAACGTAAACTCGGTCTGCTGCTGGGTTTAGGAACCGCCATCTGCGGAGCCACCGCGATCGTGGCGGCCGCACCGGTCATTGACGCGCGACAGAAGGACGTCGCCTTTGCCGTCGCCACCGTCACGTTATGCGGGCTCCTGACGATGTTCCTGTTGCCGGTCATCGGCGCGTCCCTCGGCATGAGCGATTCGGCCTTCGGCATCTGGGCCGGACTGAGCATTCACCAGACCCCGCAAGTCGTGGCGGCCGGCTTCGGTTATAGCCAGTCCGCCGGCGACACCGCCGTCATCGTCAAGCTGGCCCGGGTGAGCCTGCTGGCGCCAGTGCTGCTGGCGGTGGCGTGGTTTGCCCTTCATGAGGAAAGCATGCCGCGCGAGCGTGCGGCGGTCTCCGTGCACGGGCTGTTTCCGATGTTCATCCTCGGATTTCTGGCCATGGCGCTGGCCCGGACCTGCGGGCTGCTGCCGGAGGTCAGAATCCATCTCCCCGGATCGGAGCTGGTGCGCTCCCGATTCGTCGAGTTCAACCTCGGCCAGCTGTGTGAGACGATCAGCAAAGTGCTGATGGTGGTGGCAATGGCTGCTGTCGGGCTGGAGACGCGGCTGTCGGCCCTGCGACAGACGGGAACGCGCCCCCTGCTGCTGTCGCTGGCGGCGGCGGGTGTGATCTCGCTCGCGATTCTCGGGGGGCTTGCGACGCTTCGTGTGTGATCTCAGCCGCTTGCCCCTGTCAACCGTTGCCAAGGGCCACCCCGCCAAGATGTTCCCAAGCCGCCTGCAATGGCGGGCGGAGCCCGGGCGATCGGGCACGTCCGGCCAGGCAGGATCAGCATAAGTGCCTGCCAGAACTGCAGTTAAAACACAATCGTGCGCGTCGGCCACGACCTCAACTTCGCGGCAGGCAAGGCCATGGCCACCGCTGGCTCCGAGGGCGTGGCTCTTGGCGCGTTTCTCCGATTGTTTTCATCGCGCCAGCTGCGGTTGGGTAGACTCTCTCAGGCGTCAGACAACCCATTCCATGCCTCAAGGAGTGCCGACCATGCGCCTGTTGATTGGGACTCTTGCCGTGCTCATGCTCGCCGTTGCCGTTCCGCTTCAAGCCGAGGAACCTGCCGCTTCAGAGCCGAAGGAAGCCAAGGCGGAAAAAGCGCGGAAAATCCGGCTGGTCAAACCGTGGTCGGAGCTGACCACGTTGACCGACGAGCAAAAGGCGCAGATTTCTGAGATTCATGCCGACTATGTCGAGCGCATGAAACAGCTCCGCGAGGAGGAAGAGCAGGCGATCCTCGAACTGCTCACGGAGGAAAACAAGCTCGAACTGGCCCGCAACGAGGCCGCCAAGCGACAGGCGGAAAAAGAGCGCAACGCCGAGCGGCGTGCCGCCGCCCGCGCCGCCGCAACCCGCCCGTCGAGCGATTGAAGCCTGTCCCGGGCCGGCCCGATACCCCCCGCCGGCTGAGAAATGCCCGGCGTTTTCGGGTTCTCGCTTTTGCGGCGGCTGGCGGACGGCCACTCTGCCCGCAGGTGGCTCAGATTCTCGTTCGTATGGCCCGCGCCTATAATCGCGCAAAATGCTCAAAACCCCGCCTGAATCGCAAGCCGATCTGCCTCGAATCGAGCGCGCTGTTCGCGAAATTCTGCTGGCGGTCGGGGAAGACCCGGACCGTGAAGGGCTGATCAACACCCCTAGCCGCGTGGCCCGTGCCTACGCCGAACTGATGGCCGGCTTGCGCGAGGATCCAAGGATTCACCTGCGCACCGTGTTCCATGAGCGTTATGATGAAGTGGTCCTGCTGCGGGATGTCGAGTTTCAGTCGCTTTGCGAGCATCATTTGCTGCCGTTCACCGGTCGGGCGCACGTGGCCTATCTGCCTGATGGAAGGGTCGTTGGATTGAGCAAGCTGGCGCGCCTGGTGGAGGGTTTTGCCCGTCGGCCGCAGGTGCAGGAACGACTGACCACCCAGATTGCCGACACCCTCATGGAAGAGCTGAAGCCGATTGGCGCTGCCTGTGTGATCGAGGCCACACATACCTGCATGACGATCCGTGGCGCTCGGAAGCCGGGGAGTGTGATGGTCACCAGTGCCTTACGCGGCATCTTCAAGGAAAACCCCGCCAGCCGGGAGGAAATCCTCACCCTCATGTACGGCCGCAACCACTCCAAACTCTGACGTTGCCTTGCGGATGGCCCATCTGCCCGCCGGTCAGAGCCATACCCAGAACACGATTGCGAAGACGATCGCCAGGATCGCCCCGAAGACGGCCACGGCGACGCCGGCGGTGAACGCCGATTCGGTCATCGGGCGTTTGTGAAGCTCGACATCGGCAATGGGAGGACCGGGAGGCACAAGCACCGGTCGCGACGGATCCAGCCGGTGGTTGGATTTGAGCCTTTCGGCAAATTCGGGTTCGAGGGGAGGTTCGCGAACGTCATTCAGCATGACGAACGAAGGGCTTGACGCGGCTCAGCGTACCACCAGCCAACCGCTGCTGTCCATGCCAATTTGAAGCATCGTTGTTTTGCCGAACCCCTCCTTTGGGCCAAGAGAAGCGCCAAACCCCGGAAACCGCCAATTGTGAAACAAAAGCGGGGGTCGTCAGACTGCCGCGCGCCTCACTTCCGGACGCCCGGCAGATTCCCACCGGCCGCATCCGGATTGAGCCGGGGCATCGCGGCCCCTGTGGAAGCGGCAGGTTCCCCCGGTAGAAAAACGCATCCCGGGTTATGCTGATGCCATGATGCTTTATCCTTTCGCATGGATCGCGGCGGGCACGGCGGGGGCGCTGCTGACGATGTCGGGTCTGCTGCATCTGCTTCCCCGTCTCGGTCGATGGGGCCCAAGGGCTTCCGATGCGTTTT
Source organism: Phycisphaerales bacterium (assembly GCA_033579175.1). Lineage (GTDB taxonomy): Bacteria > Planctomycetota > Phycisphaerae > Tepidisphaerales > Tepidisphaeraceae > JAVQWE01. The sequence goes on from JAVQWE010000034.1 coordinate 10,371, forward strand.
GTCGTGCCCCGCTTCTGGATTTGCTTGTGACATATTTCACAATCGCCCCGCTGATCGCAGGCCCGCTGGTCGGTGGGTGGGCGGGGCTGGCCGGGGCCATCTTCGGTCAATTTGCGGCTCTGGTTGTCTGGTCGCTGCTGCATGAGGCATTTCATCCTCAGATCCGGCGGCATCCCCGGATTATCAGCACGCTGAACCGCAAGGTAGGTGCCCTGCGCAACCTCACCGCGGTGTATTGGACCGCCGTCGTCGTCCCGTTGTTCTGGCTGGTGCGGGTCGCTCAGGTGGTGGTGTACCCGGGGCTGATCTGGCTGGTGGATTTTCCGCGATATCGACAATCGGAGTGGATCAATGTCTCGCGACACAAGTTTCAAGGTCTCGTGGGACACGACCTGATCTGGTGCCTGTACTGCGATTGGATGACCGGTGTGTGGTGCCTCGGAACGGAAATGCTGCGGAATGTCGAATCCTTCTGGTGCCCGATCCGGTTTTATGACGGAAAGAAATGCGAAAACTGCGCCATCGACTTCCCCGATCTGAACACTCATTGGATTCCCGCGGATGGCACCATGGGCGACGTGGCAGCCACGCTCCAGGCGATGTATCCGCCGCAACAGTCGCCAAATGCGTGGTTCGGCCACCGCGTGCGCGTGACAGCCAACCGCAAGCCGCTGGTTTGCAGCTCATGATCCGCCATTCCATGCCGTCGCCTGGCAGACGGCACAGTCGTTGCCCCGCCGCGGACGCGCGACAACTTGAGCAAGCAACAGCCCTGCCGCGCCACCGCTCAATGGGTCACAGCGCCATAGCAGGCAGGGCCGACGAGTTTTGCGTATTTCGCCAAGGCACCATGGGAATACATGGTCTGCCGCGGCTTCCATGAGGCCTTGCGCCGCGCCAGTTCCTCATCGCTGACCTCCAGATGGATCGTCCCGACGGCGGCATCCACACTGATCATGTCACCTTCCTTCACCAGCGCGATCGGACCGCCCACTTGCGCTTCCGGACCGACGTGACCGATGCTCATCCCGCGCGTGCCCCCGCTGAAGCGCCCGTCGGTAATCAGGCACGTGTCATAACCCAGACCCTGTCCATAAATCGCGGCCGTCACGGCGAGCATCTCGCGCATCCCCGGCCCCCCTTTCGGGCCTTCATAGCGAATGATCACCACGTCTCCTTTACGGATTTTCTGGTTTTTCACGGCCTCCATGGCCGCGTCCTCGCCATCAAACACTCGCGCCGGACCGCGATGCGTAAGATTCCTCACACCCGCGACCTTGATCACTGCCCCTTCCGGTGCGAGGTTGCCCCGCAGAAGTTTCAATCCCCCGGTGGGACGGATCGGCTCGTGTACCGGCCGGATCACGTCCTGTTCCTTCCCGGGAACCTTCACATCGGCAAGGTTTTCGCGCTGTGTTCTGCCGGTGACGGTCAGACAATCCCCATGCAGCAATCCGGCATCCAGCATGGCCTTCAGGATGACCGGAATTCCACCGACCTTGTACACGTCGTAAGCCGTGTATTTCCCGCCCGGCATCAGGTCAACAAAGTGCGGCGTCCGCTGGCAGATGCGGTCGATGTCCTCCAGCGAAAGTTTCAGGCCCGCCTCGTGCGCGATCGCAGGAAGGTGCAGGAAAATGTTCGTCGATCCTCCGGTGGCTGCGGCGATGGCTACGGCATTTTCCAGGGATTTGCTGGTGATGATGTCGCGGGCCTTGATGTCCCGTTCCAGCAGGTGCATGACGGCCCGTCCGGCGGCGACGGCGTAGGCATCGCGTGCCGTCTCAACCGCCGGGGGGCTGCCACTGCCGGGCAACGCCATCCCCAGCGCCTCGGCCACACAGGCCATCGTGTTCGCGGTGAACTGCCCGGGGCAGGCGCCGAGTGTCGGCAGACAGGCGTGCTCGAGCGCCGCGAGCTCCTCGCGGCTCACCGTGCCGGCGTAGACGCCGCCCACCGCTTCGTAAGTGTCGAGCACGGTGACCTCGCGCCCGGCGAGCC
>JAVQWE010000035.1:0-12357 GCA_033579175.1 Phycisphaerales bacterium
TCCTCCAGATCGACGTAATTGAACTGAAACACGGGCGTGAGCCGCAGCTCCAGGTCCCGCGGCTTGTAGGCGGCGTTGCCCTCGAAGATTTCTACGGACAGGATCAGGTTCTGAATCGCCAGGTATTGATCGCCGAAGCCGAAGAAGTCGATCCGGTTCGGCTCGGCGGCGCTCATGCCGCTGGGGGTGGGAAGCTTGCGGTACTCAAAGAGCGTGTCACTGATGGCGGTCAGGACAACAAACCATTCATCCTCGTAAAAAGGATAATCGCCCTTCAGGACGTTCTGATTGTAGGGATCCAGGTATCGCCCGGGGCTTCGAACATTCTGGATGTAATTCCCCGGCACGCCGATCCGCCAGCGATCCGGCAGGGGCAGGAAGTCGGCCGCGGGGTGCCCGGGATCACGGTGGTGACCCCAGCTCGGCCCGGCGGCGCCGGTGGGGAACGGAAGGGCGCGGTCGGCAATTTCGTTGGTGATCAGATCAGCTTCGGCAGAGGGAAGTGTGGTGGGTTCGTCGGTAATGAGACGTTCCAGCGCGACCGCCGTTGGATCCAGCCGGATGAGAACGTCGGAGTCTGCTGCGCCAGCCGGCGGGAGCGCGATGGTCAAGACCGCAAACAGCACCGCGCCAGTGAGTGTGCGTCTCACGTCCAACCTTGCAATCCTAATTCTCCGCCGCGTCGCGCGGCGGGCCACGACCCCCCGACTTTTTCAACCAGCCGGGAGATGACGCTACCCTCTGGCAGCACAGCGATCAAGAATTACCTGCCGTCGCGACCGCGCGGTTTTGTCTGCTGACCGTCGGAATGTTGCGTGCCGGCAGCGGCGGCATTCTAATTGAGTGTGAACCGGACGCGTGGCAGGACCGATCCGAGCTGATCATGGGCCCACATCGGCCGACTATGACGTTGGAAGCCCTCGAACCGCGGCAGCACCTGACGGTCGTGAGCGAGCTGAACCGTCCCGGCTCCCCGGGGGAGCGCCTGACTGCCGGCGACGTGTCCCGCATCATCGCTGCCGCTGCCTCGCAGGCGCTTCCCACGCAGGTGATCACGGTGGTCGACCGCGAAGGGGAGATTCTGGGGGTCTGGGCGGGGGCCGATGCGCGGCTCAGCCCCCCTGCCGATCAGACGGGCCGGCCCAACCTTCTGCTGAGCAACGTGATCAAATCGCTCACCCGTGCCCGCACCGGCGCGTTCTTCCAGAGTCGCGAAAACGCCTTCAGTACGCGCTCTGCCCGTTTTATCATTCAGGACAACTTCCCTCATCCCGTGCCCAATACCATGGCCGGGCCGTTGTATGGCGTGCAGTTTTCCACGCTTCCATTCAGCGATTTTGCCTTCAATTCCAACGGGACGGTGACCGGTCCGGCGATCAGCGGCGACCCCGGCGGGCTGCCGCTGTTTAAAAACGGGGAACCCGTCGGCGGCATCGGCGTTGCTGGCGACGGGCGCGACTTCGTGGCCCGAGCAGACCTGCCCTATGACCGGCGCGTGAGTCTGCAACGCGACGCCACGGGCAACCTCGTCCGCGGACCCGACGGCAAGCCCGTCGTGCTCGTCTTTGACGGCAACGAAGAACTGGATTTTGATGAAGCCGTGGCCTTGGCAGGGACGCAGGCCGCTGCCCCCGGGGGCGGCAATTATGCTGCCCCCCCGGACATCGAGGCCGATAAAATCTTCATCGTCGGGCTGCGATTTCCCTTTGAAAAGAACCGGCCGGCGACCGGAAACCCCGCGCGCACCCTTCAGCAACTGATCGCCGCGGGCGCCGGCGACCTGATCAACCCGCAGCAGGCACTCGGGAATGTCACGGTCGCCAATCCCAATGATCCCAGTGGCACCACCACCGCTCCGCTGCTGCGCGATGCCCGCAACATCCGCGGCTCGCCGGCGCCAGCCTATCCCAAGGCCTTTTTCGGCGGGATCGATGGAGAGCTGAAAAACCAGGCCACCCGCTTCGACACCAACGGCGATGGCGTGAAGGACACCGATGCCATCAATGATCAGTCGTTCGGGTTGATTCCCGGGGGACTGCCGGGCACGCGCACTCAGCCCGACCCGCTCACCGGTTTCCGCGGGGACGATACCAACGAAGACGGCATCGCCGACGATAACGACCCGCAACTGACGGTCGCGGACGTCAAGCGGATCATCAGTCACGCCGTCGAACAGTCTCTGGGCACCCGTGGCGCCATTCGCCGACCGATTGGCGTACCGGCGCGGATTCATGTCGCTGTCGTCGATCGCAGCGGAACCGCGCTGGGCGTGTTCCGCATGGATGACGGCACGATCTTTTCCTACGACGTTGCCGTGCAGAAAGCCCGCACCGCCGCATTCTTCAGCGACAACAACCATGCTCTGGCCTCTCGCAGCGTGGGTTTTGTCTCGCAGCGCTTCTTCCCCACGGGCATCGTCAAGAGCCGGGGCGGCCCGATGTTTCACGTGCAGAACGCCCTGTCCCTGAACATTCTTGCCGGCGGGGGGTTTGCGTTCCCCCGGGATCGCGCGCAACATCCGCTGCCCAATGGAATTACGATCTTCCCCGGAGGGGCGCCGCTGTATAAAAACGGCGTGCTGGTGGGAGGAGTAGGCATCTCCGGCGATGGCGTGGATCAGGATGACATCATCGCTTTTGCCGGCACCAACCGGTTCCGGCTGGAGGGTGCCAATCTCAACAAACGGGTAGACTTCCTCAGCGGCCGGGAGCTGCGCGGCCATCTCGAGCAGAAAGTCCGCGAGTTGTTTAACCTGTATGAGTTGAGCAGTGATTTGAACAACGGCTTGTACCCGGATGTCTCGCGCAATCAGATTCTGGCCAACCTCGCCCGGGGGTTGGACGGCGTGAGGCTGCCCTACGTCAAGTTCCCGAGGAATCCGGACGTCTAGCCATATTTTGAAGGAATCAGCATGAGCTTGGCACGGAAGTTGCTTGCGGGCGCGATCGGATTGGTTGCGTCGAGCACGACACTGGCTCAACCGGTGGATCTTCCGACGGAGGGTGCCGCTCGGCGGGCGCAGCAGGACATCGAACGCTTTCAACGCCAGCTTGACGAATTCCGGGCTGCCTCGCGCATCCGGATCAATCAGGAGATCCCCATCGGCACCCGCGTCTTTTACGATTACGGCCTGTTTACCAGCTTCAACTACCTGTCTCTCGATGACGCCAACCTCGACAATCGGGGTCTCCGTCAGGTGGACCTGATCGGCTTCGCCAGGATCAACCTCGATGGCGTGCACGAGCTTTTCGCTCGCGGCAGAGGGTTCTATCGCGATTTCAACGATGGCGACGCATTCGATCCCGAGGAGGGCGACGGCTGGGACGGACATCTTGACCGGCTCTACTACAAGTTCGACCTCGGCCGTTATGTTTCCGGTCGGACCGGTGAGATCGGCCCCAGTGGCGCTTCGATCAAGATTGGACGAGATCTGGTGTATTGGGGAACCGGTCTTACGCTCGCGCAGGACCTGGACGCCATCGTTCTTGACGCCTTTTACGAACCACTGGCCGTCCAGCTTGTCGCCGGGCGCACCCCTTCCGACACCGTCGATATTGACAGCTCGCGCAACAACTTCGATGACCACACGATCCGCTGCTTTTACGGCGCACTGGCCTCGATGCGCGTCGGCACCCACCGGCCCTATGTCTTTGCCCTGATCCAGCGGGATGCCAACACCGACATTTCAGCAATTGTCATTCAGGATGGTGCCCAGCCGATAATCACCCGCTACGACTACAACAGCTATTACCTGGGAATCGGCTCGACCGGGGCACTGACTGACCGCATCGCCTACGGCATTGAAGCCGTTTACGAGGGCGGAACCACGCTCTCCAATTCCTTTGATACCGCGTCCGGCGCCCAGATCCCTCAAACCGAAGACGACATCGAGGCGTATGCATTGAATGTTCAACTCGATTACCTCATGGGCGATCGGCGAAACACCCGGTTGAGCACCGAATTCATTTACGCCAGTGGCGATGAAGATCGCATTTCCTCCACCAACACTTTCGCAGGGAATGCCCCAGGCACCCGCGACGAAGGATTCAACGCATTCGGCCTGCTGAACACCGGCACGGCCTTCAGCCCCAGCGTGAGCAACCTCATCTGCATCCGCGCTGGCGCCAGCACCTTCCCCTTCCCGGATCACAAGTTTCTGCGGCGAATGCAAGTGGGGATTGAGCTGTTCGGATTCTTCAAGGCCGACAGCGAAGGGGGCAGCGACGAACCGACGCTCGACCGCAGCTACCTCGGCTTTGAACCGGATTTGTATGTCAACTGGCAGATCACCAGCGACATTTCGCTGGCGTTGCGATACGGCGTGTTCTTCCCGGGATCGGCCATTCAGGCCGACGAGGAACATCGGCAGTTTTTCTTTGCCGGTCTGACCTTTGCCTTCTGAACGCGCCGCACTGCGGAGGTCCATCCAGATGTACCAACTCAGGTTTCAATGCCAGGTTGTAAAGCCGATGCAACCGGAATGCCATGCCCATCGGCCGCCGGGCGCGCCGCCCGCGCTGGCCCATGCCAGGCTCCAGCTCTTATTTCCCGCCGTGTGGCTGTGCGGGCTGATCCTGTGGTCCGGGTGTTCAGCTCCTCCGACCGTTGCTGATCCACTGACCCGCACGCTCGCCGGCGGGGGAGAAGAGCAGCAGCTTGAGTTCTGGCACCAGTTGGCCGATCGGCCTGTCTGCTCCAACGACGAGGCCTTCCATGGACTGCTGTTGTTTCTAGACGGCAGCGATCCCCATGAATCCTACGATGCCCGCGTCGCGGCGCTGCGCGCGCGCGGACTGCTGCCGGAGAAGTTTTCCGAGCCGGCCGAGGCCGCCGTTCGCCGGGGGACGTTAGCCGTCGCAATTGCCCGGGCGCTGCGCCTGGAAGGCGGACTGATGTATTCGCTGGCCCCGATGTGTTCCCGGTATGCCGTCCGCGAGCTGGTTTATCAGAATCTCTACCCCCAAAGCAGCCCGAATCAGACCTTCACCGGAAGTGAGTTCCTCGGCATCATCGGTCGATTGGAAGATTGGCAGCGTGGCAATCCTCAGGATCGCCCCGCCAGCCAGCTTCCCGGCGAGGCGGAAGCCCCAGCGACCAATTGACCGCCTCGCCCGACCCGGTCCCGTCTGCCAGTTGGCCCGGTGGGCGTGTATCGCCGGTTCGGACTTGGAGCCGCCCCCAAGGAGTCTTGCCGGATCGGCAGGTCGAGAACCGTCGCCTGCGGCGGCGACCCTCCAGGAGGGCTGGCGGCGCGGTTGGTGATCCATCGATCGGGACGGAAACCCAACACCCTCCCGGCGTGCCGGCCTCGAGGAATGCTGCGTTATGAGCCTGCGTCGTCGCATACCCCTCGCTCTTTCTCTTGCCCTCACAACCGCGCTGCAGGCGCAGCCACCCCCCGAACGTCCGTTCATCGGTCCGCTGCCACCGGAAGGACCGCTGGTGATCACCGTGCTGGAAGTAAGCGGTAGCGTGACCGTCCGCGACGATCCCGATCAGCCCTGGCGCAAGGCCGAAGTCGGCATGACCCTTCCGGAAGGCGCCGAAGCCCGAACCGGAGTTCGATCGTTCCTCAAACTGCAGATCGGCGATACTCAAATCGTAACCCTCGATCGTCTCAGTACTTACAAGCTGCTGAAGGCGAATTTTCAGGACGGCGTCTATCAGACCGACGCGGCCGTCAAATACGGGCGACTCCGCTACGAAATCGAAACCGCAGGACGGGTGCACGATGCCGTCGTCCGCTCAGCTACCAACACACTGGCAATCCGCGGGACGGTCTTTGAGCTGTATGACCAGCCTCCGTTTGTTCCGCAGGCTGTCAGCTACGAGGGACGCGTGATGGTGCGCAACGTCCGCAGGCAGGTAGCGATCGGCGGCAAGGGGGGCGGGCGGGTTGTCGTTGAGGATGACAAGGATTCCGCCGTCGCCACGGCGCTGGCCGCTTCCAGCTTCGATCCCACCATCGATACCGCCCGCACCGCCGCCGAGCAACGCCTCATCGAGCAGGTCATCGCCTCCGGTGGACTGGTGCGATTGGATGACCCCGTGGGCATCCCGGTCGTTAGCGGCGGAACCCCCATCATCTACACCGACGCCAACGCCGACAGCCTCCCGGGAACCGGACTGAATTTCGTCCTCAACTGGAGCGGCAACAGCGATCTGAACCTCGCCGTCGCCCTGCCCAAGTTCGGGCAATACGTGGCCCCCGTCGCCCCCTTACATCGCATCCGCACCGGGGGAATCACGGCGTTTGACCATCGCGGCGGACCGGCCGGCGGGTTCGAAATCGTTTTCTTCGGAGCTGACTACCCCGGCAGCCGTGCCACGCTCCCCCCGGGAGGATTTCAAACGCTCCCGGGACCCAACGTGACCGATCCGGTCACCGGAATTGTTCGACCCACCGTGCAAATCCTCCCCCTGCCCGGAAACGAGCTGGCCAACGCTGAAACCTATGTCGCGGCGATCGGTTTCGTCGGTGGAGAAAGCACACCCTATTCCCTGCAAACCTGGGTGAAAGACCCGCTGTCCGGACAGAACGTCCTGGTCGCCGGCACGTTCGGTACGTTCACCGTCGATCCGCAGACCGGGCAATTGCAGGTGACCAAGACCGACGTGTTCTACCGCGCGCCGGTCGGGCTTCCCCCAACGGTCAACGTCTCGGCCTCGGGCAGTCAGCAGTCCCACGGGCTGTCCTCCCCTCGCGACGGACGGGATTTCCAACTCGCCGCATCCGGAAAACGCGCGTCGGAGGAACGCGCCACGAGGAGCCGGAAGCGTCCGGCCGTCGGCAGACCGTTGAAAAAGGCGCAGGTAACCCCCGTTGCCCCGGGCGGACCACCCGGTCCGGGGCGTGCAGGAGTCACCCTCGACGCAAATCGGGGCGGTGGGGTCGGTCGTGCACCAGGTGCCGAGGCCGGCCCGACTCGCGCAGATCGGCTTGGAACCGACGGCCAACCCTCTGTGTCGCCGGCCGAAGCCCGCCGGACGGACCACCATCCCCCGAGGAAGCGCCCGCGGTAAGGGACCAGTCCATCCCATCCCCCTTGAGCGATCAACGATCAAATGACGGTTGCCGGTCCCTGGCGCGATCTTCCCCGGCGGGCACCCGCTATTCCCCTCGTTTGGTGGTTCGCGGACGTCACCCCCGGGCGAGCCATTTCCCCAAGAACATCTGTAACAGGGGTTCCGAAGTGATCCGCCTCCACCGCGGGTTTGGACCGGTGGCTCGGCCTGTTCCGCGCGGAACCTTCGTGCAGATGCGTCGTAAACCATTGTCGGGAAATAACTTACATGGGCGGCGACTCCACGCAGACCCTACCAGAATGTTTTGGTCGCGCTAAGACCTGAGAGGATGGGCAAGCAACTTGGACTGAGTGGGATCGTTCTCTGGCGGGGTCTGCTTCCGGGGAAGCGGCCGAGACGTGTCGCGACGAACACGCGGGCGGCCTGCGTCTACCAGCGTGCCGACGCCTGCCGGCCTGTAGTGCCCCCGGGGGAAAGGCTCGCGGGCGCGTCAGTTTACCAGCGCAACGGACCCGACGGCCCCACCGCCCGCGCCGGTGTCCATCCACAGGTCCACGTTATTCCGCGCTTCGATCCGCCTGGCCACAATCGATCCGCGGAACTCGGCGTTATTGCGAACTTCAATATCCACCCCGGGACCATAAATCTGAGCGATCGCGCGGAAATTATTGCCGGCGTCCAGCTTCCTCCCGGAGCCGACAAAACGCAGCCTCACGTCGGCCGGCTCGAGGCTGTCCGCCTCGATGCGAAAGTTGTTTCCTACCGTCACGTCTCCGGACACATAGATCGTCACCGCACCGCTGGCGATGATCCTGCCATTGTTGCCGAACGTGATGGAACTGTAGTGATAGGTGCCGGCAGCGAGGTTGACCGTCTGGTTGTTGGCCCGAACCAGCGCGCCGCTGCTGGCGACGAACGGGGTTTCTGTCGGGTCGTAACTGAAATTGCTGCTGCGGGTGACCTGCCCGCCCGTCACCTGGAAATGATTGCCGTGGTTGATCGTGGCCGAGGGCCCTTTTTCGATCCGTCCATGGATGCTGACATTGTTGCCGAAATCCAGGACAGTGTTCGAACCAAGCACAGCATTGCCGCCGCGATTGGTTCCTCCCGGCGCCCCGAGCGCCGAGTTGTAACTGTCGGCAAAAGCATTGTTGCCGAGGTCAACGCCGTTAAGGCCGACAAAGCCCTCTGCACCCTCCGAGGGAACAAACAGTGCCACGGCAGAAGCCTGCACATCGCACCACGACGCGCCAATCACGCTGCTGAACACGAGGGGAACGGCGGTTCCGCGCGACAGTATCCTTCGTCCTGTGACCCGTACGGCGTTGGGAGATGCACCCCCGGGCGTGAACGCGCGAGTCGTGGCGTTCCAGGTGCCGACTTCCACGTCCGAGTTCAGCAGCACCAGCGGAGAGCCATCCACCAGATTCTGGCTGGCCACGGCGATCGCCCGTGAAACGGCGCTGCCGTCGTGCAGTCCCGTGGAGGCATATCGGGCGGCGGCGTCCACGGCGTCCTGAAGCTGGCTGTGAGTCACGCGTACGCGGCCGTAATCTACCCCAAGACCGATGAGCGCAATCAGCGCCGGCATGAGGATGATCGTGACGAGCAGCGCGTTGCCACGTCGAGAATATGTGATCCCACGTTTCACGTTCCTGGCTGGCTTGGTCCGAGGTGCTCCTCCCCTGAGCGAGCCGTCAGTTCAGCGGACGGTCACCGTTCTGCCGACGATGTGGGCCGTCACTTCAAAGCCACCGATGTTGTTGTTCCATTCCCACCCGTCCATGGTCCCGATGTACATCCGCGTGGCACCGGCCGGCACGACGATCCGCTGCACCTCCCCGTTGCTTCGGCGGCCGTCACCGACGTAGAACGGCTGGCGAAGCTGCGGGCTGATCGAGAGATAGTCCCGGCTGGCCGCCGTGCTGAAATCCAGCATCGGGGGGTAGGACGTGTTGCCCACCGGGTTGCTGTCATTCAGGAACACCGCAATCACGCTGTTGATCGGTGCCCTGAGGTTGGCAATGCCATTCTCATTGCCGCGATAGTTCGTGATGATCCAGCCGAGGTTTCCATCGGCGGAGTACATCGCACTGGAGCTGCCGTTGCTGGCACTGCCGTTCACCGAGTCAAAGGTAATGGTAGTACCCGGCACAATCGGAATATTGCCGGCCCGGATAGGTGAGCCAAGCTTGGCGGCGTAGTCGCCCCAGTTTGCCCAGTTTCCACCACTTGAGCCCGAGCCGCTGCCGGAGTTGCTGCCGCGGTTGCCGCGGTTGCGCGAGCGTCCGGAGCCATCGTCGATGTATTCGACACCGGCGTAGTCCGGGTTGTTGGCCGGATTGGGGTTGTTCGCGGTGGTTCCGGGAGGAGCACCAGACAGCCAGGGATTGCTGGTGGCGGGAATGTAATACCGGAACGTACCCCCACCGGAGCCGGCGTTGGCGGCGGCGCCGTAGGCACTGAAATCCATCACCGCGATGCTGCTGGCTTCGATGCTGGCACTATTGCGGCCGATCAGAGGAGCAAACGTCAGGGGAATGGGATTCCCGCGGCTTGCCGTCCGCCGTAAGGTCACGCGGACCGCATTGGCCTGATCGATGTCATTGGTGACGGTGAACGTGCGGGTGGCTGTCTGCCAGACACCAATCTCGACATCCTGATTCACATCGATGGTGACGGGAGTGCCGTCTACCGTGTTCTGCGCGCAGACGGCCGCGGCATTGTTGCGCGCCGCCGTGTTGCCCCCCAGTTCGTTCTTCAGCCCGGTCACCGCATAGCGGGCGGCTGCGTCGGCGGTGGCCTGCAGCTGCGCCTGCGCAATCTGCACCCTTCCCCAGTCTACGGCAAGGGAGAGTACGCCAAACATGGCGCCGATCGTAACGACGGCGTAAGAGATGGCGTTTCCGCGACGGGAACGCCGCACCCGACGAACTGAAGCGCAGGACATGTGTGCCCTCCTTCGTTTGGCCCCGGCCATCGCCGTCTCAGCCGACACTTGAATTCTGAGCGCCGTGCGAAGCCGTCCGCGCTCTACTTCCAATTCATCGGGTGGCCAAGCAAGCGAATTTCCCGATCGGCTGATTCGTCAAGTCCGATAACCGCACCGGCCTCCATCGTGCGAGGGCACGGCGGGAGCCTCGACCCGTCTACCATCACTCTGGCGGCGGCTGTTTCTTCGCCGCTCTCCTGCTGGTCATGCCCACGCCAGCCGCCAATACCGGTTTGAGCGCGGTGAGCCCCCGCAGCGATCTGGAGGAAGGGCCGCAACTGGACTTGAACCGCTGTTTGGATATAGTTTGGGTAGGAGCGTCGGATGGCCGTTCGCTTCGTTCTTGGCCGCGCAGGTAGCGGCAAGTCGGAATGGTGCCTGGCGCGGATCGTGGATTCCGCGCGCGCCGATCCTCTCGGCCCGCCGATTCTCCTGCTGGTTCCCCCGCAGGCGACGTTCACGACGCAACGGCGGCTGGCATGCGGGGGGGAACTGCCCGGATTCTGCCGCATCCGCGTGCTTTCGTTCGACCGGCTGGCCGAAATCATCCTGTCCGAATGCGGGGGCGAGGCCGTGCCGATGCTCACTCCCCGCGGTCGTCGGATGATCCTTACCCGGCTCCTGAGGGAGTTTTCCGATCAGCTGCGGGTGTATCGCGACTCGGCCGGGCGGATCGGTCTGGCCGAAGAACTCGATGCCACCTTCTCCGAACTGGAACATCACGGCTATGGGGTGGAACATCTCACCAACACCCTCGAGCAGCTCGCCGCCGAGAACCCTGCCCCGCAATCGCCGGCAGCTCTGTTGCTGGACAAGTTGCGCGACGTGCGGTTGCTGTACGACGCGTATCAGGCGTTTCTCGGTCAGGACCGTGTCGATCCCCACCGCCGGCTGCAGCAGCTTCTGGCAGCATTGCGAACCCCGGGTGTCCTGAAATCGTCCAGCGTCTTCATCGATGGCTTTCTGGACTTTTCCGAAGTGGAACGGCAACTGATCGCGACATTGGCCGCCGTCTGCTCCGATGTCACGATCACCCTGCTTTTGAATCCGGCCGCCCCTGTCGTGGACTCACCCGATCTGCTTCCGGATGAGACAGGTCTGTTCCATCGCACGGAAATGGCCTGGCGCAGATTGCGGCTGGCCTTGCGCCGCGAGGGGATTGAGCCGGTCGAGCTGGTGAAACTGCCCGATCGGGCGCGACCTGCGCTCTTTGAGGCGATCGAGCGGGCACTTGAAGGACGGGAACCGGCAGCATCGGAATCCGGTGAGCATGGTGTGGTCACGATGCTTCAGTTGCCGGATCGACGTGCCGAGGTAGACGCGGCCGCGGCAACGATCCGGTCCTGGCTGCGACAGGGACTGCGCGCCCGCGATGTGGCGGTGCTCTGCCGCACGCCGGCGGACTACGATGACCTGATCGAGGCTGCTTTCAGCGAATACCAGATCCCCTTTTTCGCCGACCGCCGTCGCCCCGCCGTGCATCATCCGCTGCTGGCAACGATCCGCGCCATGCTCACCGCCGCCCGAGGTGATTGCCCCCACGAGGCGATGATGACGCTCGCCAAAGGCGGCTTGTTTCCCCTGCATCGCTTCGAGGCCGACCGTCTGGAGAATTATGTCCTGGAACACTCCCTTTCAGGAAAGGACTGGTTTTCAACCGAACCGTGGAGATTCGCGGCGCGTCAGAGCGATGAGGAAGCTGAGCCGGCCCCCCCGGACGATTGCGACGAGTTGCGGCTTCGGCTGATCGCGCCGCTGAAGCCGCTTCTGGAACTCTGCAGCACACAGGATGCCGCGCCGCTGCGCCGCTACGCATCTGCACTGATGGAGTCGCTGCGTCTGGCCGACACGCCACGGCGCCTGGCCGGGTGGATCGAGCAGGATGAAGAAGCTGACGAATATGAATCCGCCGCTGAGCATCAGCAGGTCTGGGCGCAGTGGATCGAGCTGCTGGATGAGCTGGTCGATCTGCTGGGGGAGGAATCGGTCCGGCCGTCCGAATTCGCAGAGCTGATCGAATCTTCACTCAGCGGTTTTGACCTTGCGATCGCCCCGGCCACGCTGGAACAGGTGCTGGTGGGCGACTTCCAGCGCACGCGGTTTGTCCGCTGCCGCGGGGTCGTGCTTCTGGGCTTCGCCGACGGCATGTTCCCGCGAATTCCTGTCGAAGGCAGTGTGTTTGGTGACCGCGAACGGCGCGATCTGGAACGCCGGAAGCTGGAACTGGAATCCAACACGCAACGGGCGATGTTCCGGGAATCGCTGCTGGCCTATCTTGCGGTGAGCCGCGCCACCGAGCGAATCTGCATCACCCGCCCCCTGACCGACGACGCCGGGCG
>JAVQWE010000036.1:0-12210 GCA_033579175.1 Phycisphaerales bacterium
TGAAAGACCTCTAGCGACCGAGGGAAATCACCCCATCAAGTGCCCGAAATCCGGGAAAATCCCCCCCGAAGTGGGCCCGACAAGATTCGAACTTGTGACCTCGTCCTTATCAGGGACGCGCTCTAACCAACTGAGCTACGAGCCCGGAGCATCCGAATTGTAGATCGAGTGCCCACCCTGTCAACGAACCGCAACCCTTGTCAAGCAAAACTCGTGCCGATACACTTGAGAATTCGCGTTCCGCTGGTGGAAGGTCCACCACGGGTGCTACGCGGGTCCGGGTGAACGACGGAGCGTGGACGTCGCGAACCCCCTGATTCAGATACCCCCACGCCAAGACAAAGGGACCGGATCGCGCCCCGGCGGCGCGATCGCGTTTTCGCATGGTGGACTACAATCTGATCAACTCGCTTGGCAAGTTCGACGAGGAAGTAAACTCGGCCGTGGCCACGGCGCTGGGGGAGAAGGCCGGCGATCTCGACGCGCTGGTTTCCAGTGAGGACGTGCAGGATTTCTCGCCGGGGGCAATCATCAAAGGCAAAGTCAGCGGATTCGCCGGGGATGATTTCATCGTCGAACTGGGGCTGAAGTCCGAGGGCATTCTTGAGCGCAGCGAGTTTGACGAACCCGAGAACGTCAAGATCGGTGATTCCGTTCAGGTCCTCTTGGAAGATGTCGAGAGCGATACCGGGCTGGTGAAGATCAGCAAGCGCAAGGCCGACCGCATCATCAACTGGGAAGCCATCATGAAAAGCAAGAAGGAAGGCGACCCGGTGAGCGGAAAGGTCACCAAGAAGATCAAGGGCGGACTGCTGGTCGATATTGGCGTGCCGGTGTTCCTGCCGGCAAGTCAGGTGGATATCCGCCGGCCGGGGGAGATCAGTGACTGGATCGGCCGGCATATCGACGCCGTGATTCTGAAAATCGACGAAGAACGCCGAAACATCGTCATTTCCCGTCGAAAGCTGATCGAGCAGCAGCGCGAGGAAATGAAGAAGAAGACTTTCGACACGCTGACGGTCGGCCAGCTCGTCAAGGGGACGGTGAAGAACATCGCGGATTTCGGCGCGTTCATCGACCTTGGCGGGGTCGACGGGTTGCTGCACATCACGGACATGAGCTGGGGTCGGGTCAATCATCCCAGCGACATTCTCAAGATTGATCAGGAACTGGAAGTAAAAGTCCTCTCGATTGACAAGGAGAAGGAGAAGATCGCACTGGGTCTGAAGCAGAAGGACGCCTCTCCCTGGGAGAATATTGAAAGCAAATACCCCGTTGGCAGCATTCACGAGGCCGAAGTGGTCAACATCATGTCCTACGGCGCGTTCTGCAAGCTGGAGACGGGTGTCGAAGGGCTGGTGCACATCAGCGAGATGAGCTGGACCAAGCGGATCAATCACCCCAGCGAAGTCGTGGCGGTGAATCAGAAGGTCAAGGTGAAAGTTCTGGAAATCAACAAGGAGAAACAGGAAATCAGCCTCGGCATGAAGCAGGTCGAGGAAAATCCCTGGGAGCGCGTGGCTGAGAAGTACCCGCCCGGGTCCATGGTGGAAGGCATCGTGCGGAACATCGCCAATTATGGCGCGTTCGTGGAGATCGAAGAGGGCATCGACGGCCTGTTGCACGTCAGCGATCTCTCATGGACGAAAAAGATCGGACACCCCAGTGAGGTGCTCAAGAAGGGCGAAAAGATTCAGGCGGTGGTGCTCAGCGTAGATCAGGAGAAGCAGCGAATCGCCCTCGGCCTGAAGCAGATGCAGGAAGATCCGTGGATGCATGTCATTCCCAGCAACTATCGGCCGGGAATGGTGGTGCGCGGGCATGTAACGAAGATTGCCAATTTCGGGGTGTTTGTGGAGCTGGAGCCGGGGCTCGAGGGACTGCTGCATATCTCGGAGATCTCGGATCAGAAGATCGAGAAACCGGAAGAGGCGCTGAAGGTGGGGCAGGAAGTCGAGGTGAAGATCCTCCGGGTCGACAGCGAAGAGCGCAAGATCGGCCTCTCGCTCAAACGGGCACAGTGGGCGCAGGAAGAGCAGCGACGGGAGGAAGCACGTGCGGCCCGTCCGGATCGCAAGGCGCTCAAAGGCGGCCTGGAGGGTGGGGAATCGACTTCCGGGCTTGGCGACCTCAGACTCGGGCGCTGACACAAAGGCAAGGCAGATTGCAGACCGAGGGAACGGCTCTGTGCTGCCGCGGCGGGGATTGGGGTCCCTCCGGTGAGTGCGGGTCACGTCGCGTCGCCAACATCGAGTCGGTACTTCCGCATCTTTTTGTAGAGTGTGGTGCGGTTGATATCGAGTTCGGCGGCGGTGGCCTGCCGGTTGTAATTGTTGCGCTTCAGCGCGGCCTCAATGATTTTGCGCTCGGGAACCTCCAAGGCTCGCTCCAGCGGCATGGGAGAGTTGAACAGCCGGTCCAGCTCGGTCATGGGACCGGCCGACGCCCGGACCCCCAGTCCCTGCAGGGGCTCGGGAAGGTCCTCCAGTTCCACCATCGGCCGGCGCGACAGCACCACAGCCCGTTCGACGGCGTTTTCCAGCTCACGAACGTTTCCGGGCCAGGAATAACTCTGCATCGCTGCCATGGCGTTATCGGTGAAGCCGACGACCTCGCGCCCCAGTTCCCGGCAATAGCGGCGCAGGAAATGCATCGCCAGCAGCGGAATGTCTCCCGGCCGTTCGCGAAGCGGTGGCATGACGATGTTGACGACATTGATCCGGTAAAACAGGTCCTGCCGGAAGCGCCCTTCGGCTACAAGCTGCTGCAGGTCGACGTTGGTTGCCAGGATGATCCGCACGTCGACAGAGATGGTCTCCGTGGAACCCACCGGCTCGAACTTCCGCTCCTGCAGGACCCGAAGCAGCTTCACCTGCATAGCCGGCGATGCCGAATTGATTTCGTCCAGAAAAATCGTACCCCCGTCGGCCGAGAGGAACCGTCCCGGCCGGTCGCCCGTGGCACCCGTAAAACTCCCCTTGACATGTCCGAAAAGCTCGCTTTCCAGCAGGGTTTCGGGCAACGCTCCGCAGGAAATCTCGACAAACGGGCGATTTCGCCGTGGCGAGCGGTTGTGGATCGCCCGCGCCAGAAGACTCTTGCCGGTTCCGCTTTCGCCGGTCATCAGGACGGTTGTGCGGCTCTCGGCCACCGCACAAGCCACTTCAAAGATGCGCGTAAGCCTGGGATCACGCCCGATGATCTGCTCCAGGCCGAAGCGTGCGTCCAACTGCTGCCGCAGGACATGGTTTTCATACAGGAGCGCCTGTTGACGTACCGCTTTCTCGAGCACGGTGCGGATTTCATCATCAACGATCGGTTTCGTCAGGTATTCAAACGCACCGGCCTTGATGGCTTCGACGGCCTGCCCGATCGATCCGTAGCCGGTCACGACGATCGTGACCACCTGCGGGTAGCTCCGGCGGATATCCCGCAGAAACGCGGCCGGCCGGATGCCGGGCATGTTGACATCCGCCAGCAGCAGGTCCACGCGCCCGCGCTCCAGCATCTCCAGCGCCACGTCAACCGCGTCAACCGTCGTCACCTCATACCCCTCACGGCGCAGGAATCCCGCCAGCGACTCCCGCAGAATCCGGTCCTCATCCAGAATCAGAACGCGTGGTTTATGGGGCGTGTCGGAAACGGACATCACGTGGTTCCTGTCTGTCTGACCCCGATCATCATCGGCCGATGAACGTGTTGCCCTGAATCAACACCCCCCCCGCAAAGCCGTCGGGGTTGGGTTCTTCTGCCATTTCGGATAGCATTTCCGCGATACTGGAAAAAACGAGGCCCTCTCGCTCACAGGAAGGATTGGCTCATGAAGATCGGTGTGCCCAGGGAAATCAAGTCGGACGAGTACCGAATCGCCATGACTCCAGCCGGTGCCGAGGCAATGGTGAAAGCCGGGCACGAGGTTTTCATCGAAACTCAGGGCGGGGTGGGTTCAGGCTTCGACGATTCGCAATACACCGCCGTCGGGGCGAGGATCGTTCCAACGGCCGCCGAGGTGTTCCGCGCCGCCGACATGATCGTCAAAGTCAAGGAGCCTCAGCCGACCGAAATCGGACTGTTCAAGCCGGGGCAGATCGTCTTTACCTATTTTCACTTCGCGGCAAGTCGCGAGCTGACACAGGCCTGCATGGAAGCCGAGATCGTGGCGATCGCGTATGAAACCATCACCGACAAGAAAGGCACCCTCCCCTTGCTCACCCCCATGAGCGAAATCGCTGGCAAAATGAGTGTCCAGGAGGGAGCGAAGTACCTGGAAAAACCCATGAGCGGACGTGGCATCCTTCTGGGGGGAGTGCCGGGAGTGCCACCGGCGCATGTCATGATCATCGGCGGAGGGGTGGTGGGCACGAATGCTGCCAAGATAGCCTCCGGCCTGGGGGCCAATGTGGTCATCATGGATGTGAATATCGACCGGCTGCGATATCTGGATGACGTGATGCCGGCGAACGTAACTACAATCTACTCAAACAGTTACAACATTCGCGAACACCTGCAGCTTGCAGACCTGGTGGTGGGCGCCGTGCTGATTCCCGGTGCCAAAGCCCCCAATCTGGTGACGCGCAACGACCTGAAACTGATGAAGCCCGGCTCGGTGATTGTCGATGTCGCGATCGATCAGGGCGGTTGCGTGGAAACCGCCCGGGCCACGACACACAAGGAGCCCACCTACATCGTCGATCATGTCGTCCATTACTGCGTCGCCAACATGCCCGGGGCCGTCGGGCGAACCAGCACGTTGGCCCTTACCAACGCCACGTTGCCCTACGCCTTGAAGATTGCCAACAAGGGATATAAGCAAGCGGCGCAGGAAGACCCGGGTCTGGCCGAGGGGATTAACCTCGTCGCAGGCAATGTGACCTATCGGGCAGTCGCCGAGTGCTTCGGCTTGAAGTATTCGCCGCTGAAGCTCAACTGATCATCTACGCCCGGTTTCTATCGCCAACTCGGGGCGCAGGGGAGAGCGTATGACATCAGAGCGACAGCAGAAGCTGCTTGCCATGCTGAGCCAGTCTCCCTCCGATCCTTTTCTGCTGTACGCCATGGGCATGGAATGCAGAAAACTCGGTGATTTCCAGCGGGCGATTGAGTACTTCCGCAAAACCGTCGCGGCCGATCCACAATACTGCTACGCGTATTACCAGCTCGGTCAAACCTGCGAGCTGTTGCAGCAACCGGACCTGGCGCGCCAGGCTTACACGGAAGGCATTGCCGCGGCGGAAGTCGCCGGCGACCATCATGCCCGCCAGGAAATCGAGGCCGCGTTGCGTTCCCTGGACTGATGGAATCCTGACACATCTCCCGGTTGAATCCGAACATTCGGGTCGAAAGAATGGTTCGATCGCATGGTAGACTCCATACTCCGCTATCTGCACAACCCCAAATGGCGCCGGCAGCATCGGTGGCGCAAGGCCGCGTGGAATGCCATGTCTTCCCTCGGACTGACCGGCCTGCATGCCCTGCCCCTGCATCGACGCTGGATCGACATCCAGCGCCGGACCATGCCCCTGAAGAATCTCGATCCAGCGCTCGAGGGCTTCCGACTCATACAGATTTCAGATCTTCATTACAGCCCCGTCGTCTGGCGACGGTATCTCGAGCAGATGCTGCTGTGGGTCAACGAACTGCAGCCCGATCTGGTGGTGGTCACGGGCGATCTGATCACCGGCGGCTATCGTTTTGCCCCGCGAATCGCCGAAATGCTGGCGAAACTCGACGCCCGTCATGGTGTTGTCTGTACCTTCGGTAACCATGATTACTCCTGGTACGGCCGAAAACAGGTGATAGAAGGGCTTCGGCGGGCGGACTACCTCGAAAAGTGCCTGATGAACAAGGGCCTGATCGTTCTTCGGAATCAGACCCTGACGATCGAAGCACCCGGCTCGGGCGGAAGGCTCATCATTGTCGGCCTTGATGATGAATGGTCGGGCAACATCGATCCCGAGAAGGCCTTTGCGCACGTCAACGGGGGTCTCCCGGTCATCTGCCTGAACCACAATCCGGCCAATTGCCTGGAGCTGCTGAAATACCCGTGGCAGTGGATGCTCAGCGGCCATACCCACGGGCGGCAGACGGCCGATAGCAGAATCGCCCGACGATTCAGTGGCAGGCGGCTGTTCACGCACGGCTATTATTCCGTGCACGGCCGACACCTGTATGTGAACCGGGGTCTGGCCTACGGGCAGCGCGTGAAAGACTGGTGCCGGCCGGAGGTGACGGTCTTCCGCCTGACGCGCGATCGCGTCGAATCGGACGGCTTCTCGGCAGATTCGGGAAACCCCCCGCAGAATCCCGCCGAGCGGCCGACGCCCCCGGCGTGACGGCGCGAACTCTGTTCGAGTTCCCCGCGCCGGTCTTGTGGGCCTTTCCCGCAGTTGCCGCCCTTCGGGAGCAGATCAACGGTGCAGGAACCTCCCTGCGCGCCGACGCCGACGCAGTTTTGAATTCTGCGTCCCTTTCCCGTACCCTGACACCTTTCGATGAAGACGCAGTACGACGCTTCTGAAGTCGCGCAAGCCGTCGATCACCTGTTCAGCCTCATATCTGCGGCATTCCCGAAGGATCAGCACCTGAACGTCGTTGGTATTCGCACCCGCGGGTCCATCCTGGCCAATCGCCTCGTGGCGCGATTGCGGCAGGCCGGGCACTCGCAGGTGGATCACGGGGTGATTGATGTCACGATGTATCGAGATGATCTGGCTCGCGGCGGACCACGACCGTTGATGGGTCGGACGCGACTGGATCTGGACATCGACGGCAAACCCCTGCTGCTGGTGGATGACGTGCTGTCCACCGGACGCACGCTTCGCGCCGCCATGGATGCCATCTCCGACTTCGGCCGGCCGGCGCTGCTCAAGACGGCGGTGCTGGTCGACCGCGGGGGGCGGGAAGTGCCCATCGCGGCGGATTTCGCCGGGTTGAAACTGCACGATGTTCCGGCCGATCGACGGATCAACGTCCGTTTCCGGGAGCTGGACGGAAAAGATGGCATCATGATCGCCGCCGAGGCCGTCCGATCCGGCACCTCTCCAGCTTCTTGGCGGCATCGGCATCTGCTTGGCCTGGAATACCTCACCGCCGACGAAATCCGGTTTGTGCTCGACACCGCCGAGAGCTTCAAGGAAGTCTCCACCCGATCCGTGAAGAAAGTGCCGTCATTACGGGGGCGGGTGGTGGTAAATGCGTTTTTTGAGGACTCCACCCGCACCCGAACCAGCTTTTCGCTGGCTGCCCAGCGGCTGAGTGCTGACGTAATCGATTTTTCCGAGAAAGGCTCGAGCGTCAGCAAAGGCGAGACGCTCATCGACACCGCGCGGAACATCGAGGCCATGGGCATCGACATCCTGGTGATCCGCCATGCCGCCGCCGGCGCCGCCGATCTGCTGTCGCGGAAACTTTCCTGCTCGGTGATCAATGCCGGGGACGGCGCTCACGAACATCCCACCCAGGGCCTGCTGGATCTGTACACCATCCGCGAACGATTCGGCCGGATTGAGGGGCTGAAAGTGGCTGTTGTCGGCGACATTGTGAACAGCCGGGTGGCGCGCAGCGATCTGTGGGGGCTGAAAAAGCTCGGTGCCGAGGTAATTCTCGTCGGTCCACCCACCCTCCTGCCCAGGTCATTTGAGCAGTTGGGAGCGCGGGTATGCCATCGGCTCGACGATGTGATCGGTGAAGTGGATGTCGTGCAGATGCTGCGAGTGCAGAATGAGCGAATGAAAAGCGCGCAGTTTCCGACGGTTCGCGAGTTCACCCACCTGTTCGGCCTGACCTGGGATCGTTTCCAGAAATGCAGAAAGGACGTGTTCATCATGCATCCCGGGCCGATGAACCGGGGTGTCGAAATTCAGAGCGACATTGCCGACGGGCCGCAGAGCGGCATCCTCAAGCAGGTGGAAAATGGTCTGGCGGTACGGATGGCCGTGCTGTATCTCGTTTCTGAGGCCTCGGGAACCCCTGACCCCGCACGCTGAAGACCAGCTGTAGAACGCCCTCACGGGCCCGATGCTCCCCGGCCGGAGCCATCCTCCGGAGGACTCGGAACGTCAACGGCTGCGTTCGCCCGGCACCGTCCTCAGCCCAACAGGGAAAGGGAAACCTTATGGCCCCTTTCCGGTCGCGGCGGGGATGTCCGGGGGTTGGGACCGCAACTTCAGCCCCCTGCGGCGGGATCGGCTCCAGAGCGCGAATGCCTTTTCTCGGCGGCCGCCCAAGGCGCCGCCGCCAGTACGATCACGACCGTCGCAAGCAGCCCGACCCACAGCAGCCTCAACGGCCAGGGGCCCAGCCAGTCCAGGATTGACGGGCGCGCTGGTAACGACGGGCCGACGAATCCGTAGTTCGCCCCGCTGTAGAGATTGATCGGCAGCACCGCCGCCACGTACACAAGGCTGGCCACGATCGCGAAGCTTGCCGCCCGCAACCCCGGCCGGAACCCACGGGCCGCCAGGTCATAGACCGATGCTGCCGCGATCGCCCCGTGGCCAACCCAGAAGCGCCAGAACTCAAGCTGGGCCGGTCCTTCCTCGAGCACGGGCGTGATCAATGCCTGACTGCCGAGGATCAGTCCCCAGAAGTACAGCAACGTCCGCGCCGGCCACCAGGATGTGGCGATGGCAACCGGTGCCAGCCACGAAGACAGATGGCACAGATGCAGCGGCAGCGAACGCACGCCATCGAAGGGTTCGGTAAGTAACCGCGACCCGTGACAGAAAATGGCCACCAGCAGCAGGACGACCGCAAACCCCCTGTCCAGCCGCCGCTGCACCACGCCTTCGACACGGCGGACCAGGCACAAGATCACGGCGATCCCTGCAATCGCCGCAAGCACCATGGCGTGCATCAGCGAAAACGGGTGGAACTCCTGCATGAGCCTTTTCTGGTACCGTGACATCCCTACAGTAGCAACCGATGCAGCCGTTGCCGATCGATCCGCATCTACCCGCCATCCTGCACGCGCTGCGCAGGCATCGGAATCTGGTGCTGCTGGCTGATCCGGGTGCCGGGAAAACAACCCGCCTCCCGCCTGCGATTCTTCCGCTTTTAGAGGCAGGTTCTCATCCGCAAGTCCTGATACTCCAGCCCCGGCGCATCGCCGCTCGCGCCGCCGCCGCCCGCATCGCCCAGGAGCACAACTGGCGGCTGGGTCGGGAAGTGGGCTACCACATCCGCTTTGACCGCCTGATCAGCCCGGACACCCGCCTGCAGGTGCTCACCGAAGGCATCCTCACGCGGCGACTTCTGGAAGATGCTTCGCTGGAAGGCGTCGGCTGCGTGATCCTCGACGAATTCCACGAGCGCTCGATCCACAGCGATCTGGCCCTTGCCCTGCTGCGCGAAGTGCAGCAGACCATTCGACCCGATCTGCGGCTGATTGTGATGTCGGCCACGCTGGATGCCGCTCCAATCTCGAGATTTCTGGATGATGCACCGGTGTTCGAGATTCCCGGGCGGCGGTTTCCCGTGCAGATCGAACATCGTCCGCGCCGAGGCGACCGGGACATTGAAACCGCCGTGGTGGATGAAATCGCGGAGCTTCTGCAGGATGGAGCCGGGCCGGGTGACGTTCTGGTATTCCTTCCCGGCGCCGGGGAAATTCAGCGCGTGGAGGATTCGCTCCGCACCCTGGCCCGGCAAGAAGATGCCCTGGTGCTGCCGTTGCACGGAGCACTTGCAAATCATGAGCAGTTGCGGGCTCTGCAACCGGCGCGACAACGCAAGATCATCCTCGCAACCAACATTGCCGAAACTTCGCTGACCATCGATGGTGTCACCTGTGTGATCGACAGCGGTCTGCATCGGATCGCCGGGTACGACCCCCGCCGTGGCATGGACACACTCACCCTGGCGCCGATCAGCCGCGCCTCCGCCGATCAGCGCGCAGGACGCGCAGGTCGAACGGCGCCAGGCCGGGCCATCCGGCTCTGGCCAGAGCGCGAACATCACGATCGCCCTGCCTTCGACCCGCCGGAAATCGCCCGTGTCGATCTGGCCCCGACCTTGCTGTCGCTGCACGCCTGGGGTTGTCAGGATCCGCGTCGTTTTGCCTTCTTCCAGCCACCGCCGGAAGCGATGCTGGCGTCGGCCGAGCGCCTGCTGGTGATGCTGGGCGCGCTGGATGCGACACCGGCAAGGCAGATCACCGCCTTAGGCCGGCGCATGGCCCGATTGCCTGCGCATCCACGTCTGGCACGATTGCTGCTGGAAGCACAGTCACGGGGCGTGCCGCAGCGCGGTGCGGCCGTCGCCGCACTGTTGAGCGAGAAGGACATTCTCCGGCGGGATTTCCGCTCGAAATCCGATGCCCCGCAGGTTCGAGCCGACAGTGATCTTTCGCTGCGATTGAGCCTGTTGCGCGGTCGTCAGAAAGATCGGGTCTTCGATGCAGCGTCGCTCGCCAGGGTCAACGAGGCCATCCGACAGTTTTCCCACCTGTTGCGCCGCATGCACCCCGAGCGACAGGGGCAGGACTCCCCATCGCCCGAGACCTCGGAATTCAAATCCTGCCCCAGCGTGCCGTCGGCAGGGGCTTTTCCAGAAGAGTGGCTGGTTTTGCTGGCGTACCCCGACCGGGTCTGCCGGATGCGCGACCGCTCTCGCCGCGCCGGTGTGATGGTGGGCGGCGGAGGAGTGAGGCTGTCGGGCGAATCGGCGGTGATGGATGCGGAGTTTTTCGTGGCGGTGGACGCCCGGCATGATCCGGCGGCCGCGCGGGCGGAATCGGTGGTCCGAATCGCCTGCCGAATTGAGCGGGATTGGCTGAACGCATCGTTTCCACAGTCGATCCGTCACGAGAGCGCTGCCGAATTTGATCCATCCCGCCAGCGTGTAGCAGGCGTGGCGCGGATATTCTATCACGACCTGCTGCTGGAGGAGCAGGAGAACGTCGCCGTTGACGAACAGACGGCCGCCCGCGTGCTCGCTGAGGCGCTAACTCCCCGGGCATCGCAGATCATTGAATCAGACCCGGACGCCGCGGCCTTCCTCGCCCGGCTGGATTTGCTGCGCCGCTCCGTACCGGAGCATGGATGGCCGGTGATCGACGGGGACTTCTTCCACGGAGTGCTTCAGGATGCCTGCCGAGGGAAGCGCGCGGTCTCGGAAATAGACTCGGCGGCGCTGGTAAACGCGATTCGCGCGCGGCTGCCGGTCCCGCTGGAACGGTTGATGGATGAACTGGCGCCAGCAGCCATCGTCGTGCCCTCCGGAAGCCGCATCCGACTTTCGTACATCCGCGGCCAGCCTCCCCGACTTGCGGTTCGGTTGCAGGAACTTTTCGGCTTGACTGCCACGCCGCGGGTCTGCTCAGGCCGCGTTTCTGTAATTGTCGAGCTGCTTGGGCCCAACTATCGCCCGGTGCAGGTCACCAGCGATCTGGAGAGCTTCTGGAGAAACACCTACCCGCGGGTGAGAAAGGACCTCCGGGCGCGCTACCCCAGACACGCCTGGCCAGAGGACCCGCTTTCTGCCCCGCCGCAAGCGAAACGGCGACCTTCTGCGTAGAGCTTTGGCAGGCTGGATCAATCGCAGCAGGAACCCATGTATTCACCCACGTCGATGGGAAAGTCACTGCCCCAGTACCAGTGGCCCTTGTCCCGGAACAGTTCGGCGGGGGAAAAGGCTCGGACGTGGCCGTCCGACATCAGCATGTTCGCCCTCGTCTGGCGCGCATGCCGATAACTGCGATCCGATCGATGGTTCACCGCCTCAAGCCAGATGGGGCTGCCACTGCTGATATCGAGGAAATACCGATCCTCGGTGACCAACTGATCGAGGGTGGCTGGCGGCATGTCTCCCATCAGAATGATTTCCGAAGCGTTGTGCCGCGCCGAGCGGCGCGACTGCCAGTTTGGCATATGCAGGTGCGAATTCACCCCGTACGTAAGCTGTCCGGCAACAAGCTGGTCGGTGTGCACCGAAGGGCAGGCCAGTGCTGCAACGGTCACGGCGGTTTCGATGGAATTGCGATTGAGGTATTTTTCGAGTTTGGTATCCCATCGCCCGATGCTGGAAATGCCCATCGGTGCCGCCAGCCGGCCGCCGTTCTCGTCGGCGTAAAACATCTGCGCCAGATACAGTTGTCGAAGGTTCGAGGCGCAACCCGAGGCATCGGCCTGTGCCCGCGTCTGCCGGATCACCGGCAGAAGCATCGCCAGCAGAATCGCCAGCAGCCCGATGACGACAAGGAGTTCGATCAGG
>JAVQWE010000037.1:0-12202 GCA_033579175.1 Phycisphaerales bacterium
GACGATATGGGAAACCCCGCTTCGATGATGTCCACCCCCATGGACTCCAGGTGCAGGGCAATTTCCACCTTCTCGGCGTGAGTGAGGGTGGCGCCGGGGGATTGCTCCCCGTCACGCAACGTCGTATCGAAAATCCGTACGGTTTCCATGACTGCTCCACGGCTGCACCATTGAGCCTGCGCCACGAGCCGGCGGCGTCTGGCCGGCCGCGGCCGACAGATAACGAAAAACCCCCGCGATCACAGGCGGGGGTTGTGTCTTTCCAGAATCAGACAACCCGCCGCTTCAGCCCAGACCAAGGCGCAGGCCCGCAAGGGCCAGGCACAGTTCCGGCAGAAGCGGCAGACTCCTACTCATGCTGCGGAGAATAGACCGCCTGGCACAATCGAAGTCAAGGCCAAAATCTGCGGTTTTGCCTGCCTGCTGCCGTCATGGTAGATTCCCGACGCAGATTCTGCCGGCCTCTTGGCGGAATTGGCAGACGCGCTGGACTCAAAATCCAGTGCCCGAAAGGGCGTATCGGTTCGACTCCGATAGAGGCCAATAACGCTTCGAAGATTGCACCCTTCCCATGGTTCTTGCCGATCTGGACCATCAGCCGTGAGCGTCATTCAGGGCTCCCACTCTCCCTCATCGGTGATTGATCAGGTCGCGGCTCTCGGACCGGGCCGGGAACGCATGTGGCCGTCCCTCGGCTGGACCCGGCACCTGAGCACCATTGCGGTGCTGCTGCTGCTGACGATTCTTTCGACCAGCAACACCTTGACTCAGCGGTACGTGATCATGGATCGATCCGGTTTCACGCTCGACAGCCGTTACATCATCGAGCTTGATCCCCGATCCCGCGCGCTTCAATGGCACGACCGCATCGACCTGCAGAAGGCCCTGTTCACCCGCACGGCGGCGGCGGTGCAGGCCGATCTGCTGTTCCAGCGGCCGGCCGACTACGCGGCGTTCGCGTCCGAGGCCAAACGGCTGGCCGATCCCGCTCAGGTCAGCGATTTCGGCTTCTGGAACTACTTTTCCAAGGATTACTGGTGGCCGAAAGGCATCAGCGGACTCTATCGGCCGCTGACTTCGGTCACCTACTGGTGGAACTTTGCCCCCATCCGCGCCATTCCTCCCGCCAAGTGGGAGCAGATGTATAAGGATGATCCGGAGGGCTATTATCGCATCCACGCAAGGTCGTTGCAGCGATTCCACTGGACGAACACGATTCTGCATGCCCTGGCAGCGACGATCACCTATTTCCTGGCCCTGGCCCTGGTGCATCGGTACTGGGTCGCCGCCTTTACCGGTGCGATCTTCAGCACGCATCCGATTACCGTGGAATCTGTGGCGAACATCATCGGACGGGCCGACATCCTTGCCGCGATCTTCGTCTTCCTGACTCTCCTGTTGTACATCCGCAGTACCAAGGTTCAGGGCATCCGTCGCGTTCCGTGGGTTGCCGCGGCGGTGCTGATGATGGCGATCGGAGTCTTCTGCAAGGAAAGCGCCCTGGCCGCCGGCCCCGTGGTGGTGGTGTACGAGCTGGTTTATCGTTATCGCCCGCAGATCCCGGGTCTGTTTGCCGCACTGAAACAATGGTGGCTCCAGCGCGCGACGTCCGACGACGGGGCCAGGACCGGCCTGCTGGCGCGAATGCGGTCCTTTCCGCTGAACCGGACCTTCCACGACGCCACCGTTCTCACGGGCGATTTCATCGGCGCCTGCATTCGCTTCGGAGTCCGGGGATGGGTCTGGTTCCTCCTGCCGGTGGTTCTGGTTTTCGCAGTCCGTGCCTGGGTGTTTGCCAACAGCACGCCCCCGGAAGAGCCGTTCCTCGATAATCCCATCCGTGGCCATCCTCAATTCGGGCTGAACGAAAGCCCCGTGCTGGCACTGATTGAGAGTCGTGTCACCGCGCTGAAAGTGGCCATCCTGCTGCTGTGGAAGATGATCTTCCCGGCGGTCCTCTGCAGCGATTACTCGTTCAACGAGATCGCCATTTTCAACAGCAATTTCCAGAACCCGCTGAAGGATCTGGGTGCGTTGCTGGCAGCGCTGCTGGCGATCGCGATCGTCCTGCTGGGCTTCTGGCTGTGGATGACGGGGCGTCGCGCCGGTGCGTTTGCCATCTTATTCTATGCCGTCGCCTTCCTCCCCACCGCCAACATCATCCGCATCATCGGCAGCATCATGGCCGAGCGGTTCATGTATCTTCCGCTGTTTGGCTTCGCTCTGGGCCTGACTCTGCTGACCTTCACCGCCGCCGACCGGTGGTTGAGGGTCGATGGCGCCTCGCCGCTGCGTCTGCTGCCGAGGATTGTGCTGTCCGTGCTGGTCTGTGTGTATGGCGTTCGCACGTTCTTCCGGAACCTCGTCTGGCGCAGCGACGAACTGCTGTGGGAGAACGCCATCGCCATCAGCACCAACAGTTTCCGATCCTATCAATCGTATGCGTTTGCCCTGTATGAAAACGGAAGGATCGACCTGGAGCGCAAGGATCGCCCGGTGCGCGATCTTCGTGCCAGCCGCGAGGCACTGAAAAAGCTGATCGACGATCCCGCCACCCCCGCAGATCGGCGCGATCAGGCCAGGACGCAGCTGGCGGCCGTTGAAGCGGCTCTGCCGGCGGCGGAAGGGGCGCTGGCCGAGCAGACCAGAAAGTACATGCAGACCGTCCAGAAGATGATCGACGTGGACGAGGCCGGGCTGGGGATCGTGGACAATCTCCCGCACGTCATGAACAGCGCCCGGCTCTACCTGCATCTGGGAATGTACTACGCGGAGATGGGCCGGCTCGTGCAGGAGCAGTCCGGGCAATCGCAGCTCACTCCCGAGGCACGGGAATGGTATCAGAAATCGGTCAACATCCTGCAGCGCGCCATCCCCATCGACCGGGCCTTCAACCAGTTGAACCGTCGCAAGGAAGTCGTCCGCTGGAAGCCGATCAATGAGATTCCTGACGCCGGACTTGCCCCGGTCTACCTGATTCTGGGGGATTCCCAGATCCGGCTCGGCCTGCTTGACGAGGCGGTCGAGACGTTCCGTTACGTGCAGCAGCTCGACCCGCTGTCGTCGGTCAGTTACCTGCAACTTGGCGCCATCCGGCTTTCGCAGCAGCGGATCGATGATGCCATCAGCTTCCTGATCCAGACCATCATTCTCGAACCGACCCGCCCGGAACCCTGGCCGCTTCTGATCAACGTTTATCAGGCGATGGGAACACCCGACGCGGTGCTGATCAATGGGGAACAACGGCAGATCAATGCTTCGCTGCCGCTGGTGAAGCAGCACGTCCGC
Source organism: Phycisphaerales bacterium (assembly GCA_033579175.1). GTDB lineage: Bacteria > Planctomycetota > Phycisphaerae > Tepidisphaerales > Tepidisphaeraceae > JAVQWE01. The sequence continues at coordinate 3,289 of JAVQWE010000037.1, forward strand.
ACGGCGATGCGCGATCTGATCCGAACGATGTTGCGGGCGCGGCAGTTTGACTTCGCACGCACCTTGCGAAAGCAGGCCATCGACGTGCATGGTGCCGTGCCGGGCACCATTGACGTTCTCTTTGAAGAAGCCGGCGTTCCCATCGTGCCACCGGTGCCGGTGCCTGTGGACTGGCGGGTTCGACTGGACACCGCCAAGGCCGCCCTCAAGAAAGACCTGCTGAACCGATAGCGTCCCGCCGGTGACACCCGGCGCCCGGAGGGAAGGGAGCTTGGGTGTGCCATCGTCTGGCGGTTCCTGGGGTCAGGGCCGATTCTGGAGGCTCGCTTGGACCGTGACGACCGGTCTTACGATTGCTACAGTCATCTCATGGATATCCACGTGTTGGTGATCAACGTGGGGAACAGCCGGCTGGCGATGGGCACCTTCGTTGCGGGGGAGCTTCAGCAGGTTCGTCGTTGCTCCATCAAGCATCCGGAGGATTGGCCGCAAGCCATCGCACAAGCATGGGCACCGTTGGAGGGGAAGTCCGGAGCGGCTGTTGCGGGAGCGAGTGTGAACCCGCAGGTACAAGATGTAGTGGACCAGGTGGTGAGGAACGCAACCGGTTGTGCTGTCCAGTGGGTGGGGCGGGATCTGGAGGTCCCGGTCCGCAATCGAACTGATCTCCCGGAACAGACCGGGGTCGATCGATTGCTGGGGGTGGCGGCAGCGTATGAGCAGTTGCAGAAGGCCTGCATCGTCGTGGATGCCGGGACGGCCGTTACCGTCAACGTCTGCAACGACCAAGGCGAGTTCCTCGGGGGCGCGATCGCACCCGGTGCCGCTGCGCAACTTCAGGCGCTGCATGAACTTACGGCAAAGCTGCCGCTGGTCACGCTGGCAGCCCCCAGCAGCCCGATCGGGCAGACCACCGAGCAGGCAATCCGTCACGGGGTGTATCACGGAATCCGCGGCCTCGTGAAGGAACTGGCCGAACATTACGCCACCCACTTGGGTCGATGGCCTGAAATCATTGCCACCGGCGGGGACGCCACGGCGCTGTTCGAAGGTTGGGAGTTGATCCACGCCATTGCTCCAGACCTCACGCTCTATGGGATCGCTCTGGCGTACGCCGAACACCACATTCGCCACGAAAGCTGAGGAGACGCGGCTTGTTTTCGCCCGCCTCGATTGCACCGGCAGAAGCCAACCTTGCCTGTCGGCTGACCGCCCCGGGCACATCGGGCCTGGCGGTTGTTCGCATCGTCGGCCCGCGTGTGCGCGGATTCCTGCAGAGTTACTTTTCGAGAACCGCCGCGGTCGGGAAGTGCGTTCACGGTGAGCTGCGCGAGGAGAGCGGCCGGGTGATCGATGATCCGGTTGTGGTTCTGCTCCCAGGCGGACGGATTGCTGATCTTTCGCTCCACGGGGGCACTTGGATTGTACAGGCGACGCTTTCGCTGCTTCAGCGCGCGGGATTTGAGCTGGTCGCTGAGCTGGACCCGGCTTTGCTGTACCCGGAGATCGGCGATCCCCTCGAGCAGAGAATCCTGGCGTTACTCCCCCGGGCAAGCACGGACCTGGCCCTGCGGGCGCTGCTGGCACAGATTGACGCCTGGCGCGGTTTCCACCCGACGGCTCAACAGCTCCAGAAGCTGCAGCAGGACCGCGCGTTGCATCACCTGCTGAATCCGCCGACGGTAGCGATCGTCGGTCCCGTCAATGCCGGAAAATCAACGCTCGCCAACCGGCTGTTGGCACAGGATCGCTCGATCGTGGCCGATGTGCCGGGCACCACGCGCGACTGGGTGGCCGAGCGCGTCGATCTGGACGGTCTGCCCGTGCTTCTGATCGATACCCCCGGGCAACGTCAGACGGATGACGCGCTGGAGCACGAGGCGATCACCCGCAGCCTTGCCCGGATTGGATCGGCCGATCTGGTGTTGCTGGTGCTGGATGCCACACGTCCTCTGGAGCCTGAACAGGCCCCACTGCTGGCGCGCTACCCTTCGGCCCTGAGGATCGTAAACAAATGCGATCAACCGGTGGTGTTTGACACCAAATCACTGTCCGCAATCTGCATCGCGGCCGGACCCGGAATCGGGCTGGAGCACTTGGTCATGGCAATTCAACAATATTTCGGGGTCTGGAGGATGGATTTTCACCGACCGCGATGGATTCCCGAATGATGTCAGCACTTCCGGCGAGCCTGCCGTGGGGGGGTTGTTGAGCCCCGGGCATCACATCAGCCGCAGGATGTCGTTGTAAGTCACGAACAGGAAGAGACTTATGATCAAGGCAAACCCTACGAGCTGCGTGGCCGTCATCACCTTGGGGGAAACCGGTCGCCCCAGCAGCTTTTCAACCACGAGGAAGACAAATAGCCCTCCGTCCACGATCGGGATCGGCAGAAAATTCACAACCGCAAGGTTTGCGCTGATCACGGCCAGATACCACAGGAGCCAGTCGGTCCCGCGGCTGGCGATCAGCGTCCCGGAATGAAGGATGCCCAGCGGGCCGCTCATCTGGCTGACGCTTACCGACCGTTGCACGATCATCCGCTTGAGCGTTACGTAGAACTGCACAATCAAATCGCGGGTCTCGCCGGCGCCCCAGGCGACCGCCGTGAAGGGATTGGTGGTTCGACGCAGCCACGTGCGCTCTTTCAATGGCAGCCCGTGAGTGAATCGAAGCCCAGCAAGGATGTCCACCTCTTGCGGCGAAAGTTTCAACGCCAGCACCTGCTCTCCCGCCGGCGACGCTGCGCGCAGCTCCACCGGCTGTCCCGGCTCGGCGGCCCGCAGGGCGGCGAGCACGTCCAGCCAGGATGAAACGGCTTTGCCTCCGACCGAGAGCACTTGCATGCCGGGTTTGAGTCCTGCCCTGGCGGCGGCGCTGTCGGGATCGATTCCAGCAATAAATGGCTCCTTGAGCTCGTCGGACAACATCACGCCCAGCCCGCGGCGGTCGATTCCGCCCAGCGACGGGATTCTGACATTCAGCGGCAGCTGCCGCAGCGAAACCGTCTGTCCCTCGCGGAGCACATCGAGGCTGATCGTGGTGCCGGCAGCCGAGGCAGCGTTTACAGTCTGCATGAACTGCTGACGGGTGGGGTGATCCACGAAATCGGCGGTGCCGGTGTCGGCCGAGACCCGCAGCACGACGTCGCCAGGCATCAACTTGCCGCGGGCGCTGCTCTGCGGCTGGATATGCTCGATCACCACGCGGGGATACATGCCAGCGAAGGTCACGGCTCGGTTTCCAAAGGGCGGCTCGATCATGGGCCGGAGATGGACCACGCGCGTTGCGCCCGAACGATCGCGCAGCGTCAGTTCCAACGGTTGTCCCCCGGAGGCCTGCAGGGCACGATCGAATTCCGCCGCCGCCCGATCACGGGCTTCTTCAGAGTCGTCCTGAGGCAGTCGGAGTCCATTGACGGCAACGATGCGGTCCCCGCCGCGCAACAGCCTCATCGAAGGCAGCTCGCGTTCGCTTTCCGGGAGGGTGTCCAGTTCCTCCGGGGCTTCCAGAAGCACCGGTGGACCGACACCAATCTGCAGGAAGCCCCCCTCGGTGGCCTCGGGCAGGGGCAGCAGAGTCAGATCGATTTCGCGCCCGTCGGGCTTGCGAACCCGAATGCTGGAAGGCTCCGCCGGGTGCGACAGCGCCGTCGCCAGGCGAAGCTTGGTGAAGTCGTGCATCACCTCGCCGTTGAAGCGCAGAATGCGGTCGCCGGTCTCCAGCCCGGCGCGCTGCGCCGGTGAGCCGGCCGTCACATATCCCACGACCGGCGCGGGGGCGCGAAAGCCGTGCAGGAACAGCACGACGAAAAGAATCGCCGCCAGCGCCACGTTCATCAGGACGCCGGCGGACACGATGACCATTCGTCTGCCAACCGGCTGGTTGTTGTACGCGCGTGGATCAGGCGAGGACGCGTTGGGGTTCAGATCGTCCTGCCCGAGCATTTTGACGTAGCCCCCCAGCGGCAGCCAGTTGAGGCGATATTCGGTCTCTCCCAGCCCCAGCTCGCGTGCCGCCCGGTCAAGCTGTTGTTCGTCCAAGGCCGCGGGGCGCGCGGCATCGGCGGGCGACTGCCGGGAGGCAAGCTGTTCCCGGGCACGGCGCTCGTATTCCGGACGGGTGGTGCCGACGCGCAGGCCGATGCCCTTCCGCCAGCACAGCAGGGCGTGCCCAAAGCCAATGGCGAACTGCTCCACCTTGACCCCCGCCCATTTGGCCGCGAGAAAGTGCCCCAGCTCGTGCCAGAAAATTACGAAGCCGAATCCGAAGATCAGCAGCAGCAGGTTCAATAACGATCCGAAATCCATCGAATTCTCAGGTTAGAGTCTACCAGACAGACGGGCGGCTCCGCTCGGCTCGGGTCAATCATCGGTGTATCCGAAGAACCATACCCCTGGCATGGGCGAAATCCTACCGAAAGCGGACGCATGGAAGGTGTTAAAGATTTATCAGCGCCGCCGCGGTACGCCGAGCCCAGCGGTCGGCCTCCAGAAGATCGTCCAGGGACGGCGAGGGCTGCACGGCATGTTTCTGCATTGTGGCCTCCACAACCGGGGCGATCCGGCCGAAAGGGATTTTACCGGTCGTAAATGCCTCCACGGCGATTTCATTCGCGGCGTTAAGCACCGCGCCCATGGTTCCACGAATGCGGGCTGCCTCGTAACCCAGTCGCAGGGCGGGGAAACGTTGCAGGTCGGGAGGCTCAAAATGCAGGGAGCAGGGGGTGTTAAATTCGATTCTGGAAGCCGTTCCGTCGATGCGATCGGGATAGGTCAAGGCATATTGGATCGGGGTGCGCATGTCGGGCGGGGAGAGCTGGGCGATGACGCTGCCATCGACAAACTCCACCATGGAATGAACGATCGATTCCGGATGAATCACAACCTCAATCTTTTCCGGGGGAAGGTCAAACAGCCAGACGGCTTCGATGATCTCCAGAGCTTTGTTGAACATCGTGGCCGAATCGATGGTGATTTTGGTTCCCATCCGCCAGGTGGGGTGGTTGAGGGCATCTTCGACCGTTGCCTCGCGCATCCGCTCGCTCGACCAGCCCCGGAAAGGCCCCCCCGACGCCGTCAGAAGCACCCTGCGAACCTCCGAGAGCCTGCCGGCCTGCATGGCCTGAAAGACCGCCGAATGCTCCGAATCCACCGGGAGAATCTGGGCTCCGCGTTTGCGGGCCTCGGGCATCAGGAGCGATCCGGCGACGACCAAAGCCTCCTTGTTCGCCAAGGCCAGCTGTTTGCCGGCCTGCACCGCCGACAGAACCGCCGGAAGCCCCGCCGCCCCGACAATCGCAGCCACCACCACGTCAACATCGGCTCGAGTCACGATCTCTGCCAGCCCGCGGGGACCGCAATACAGCTCGGCCTGTATCCTCCCCCGAAGCTGCGGCAGGATCGTCTCATCTCCCACCGCGACGGCCGACGGTCGGAAGCGGTCACATTGGGCAATCAGCTCTTCCACGCGCCGGAAAGCGCTGAGTGCCGAGACGCACAGTCGGTCGGGATGTCGGGCGATCACGTCCAGGGCCGAAACGCCGATGGAGCCGGTTGATCCGAGGATGGCCACCCGTTTAGGCACAGGATACCGTTATCATTCACCAGACGCCCTCAGGCAAGGGTCGGCGGATCATCGAGTCAGGGAACCTGAAGAAAGGAACGTTCATCGGGGTGCCTCCGCGGCCGCATGATCGCATGTTGAAGACCGTCAGGACCCTGGGGTTGCCCAGCGGCAGTGCTCGACAGACGCCTCGGGAGGTTGTGGGGCTGCCATCCGGCGCCGTTGGGGTCCGAGGTGCACTCGGCTGTCACGCTGCTTCCAGGCCTGAAGTTCCGTGAGCAGTCCGCTTCCCTTCGCGCGGCAATTCCGGAATAATCCGCCGCTTCCCCGGAAGTTCCCGGGTCATGCATCAGAAGACCCATGCTCAGCAGCTGCGAAATCCGCCGGCAGTTCATCGACTATTTCGTGCAGAAGCACGGCCATACGTTCGTGCCGTCCTCGCCCGTGGTGCCGCAGGATGATCCGACCCTGCTGTTCACCAACGCCGGCATGAACCAGTTCAAGCCGCTGTTCCTCGGGCAGGAAAAGCGGAGCTACACCCGGGCCGTCAATACGCAAAAATGCATCCGCGCCGGCGGCAAGCACAACGATCTGGATGACGTCGGCCGCAGCCGAAGGCATCACACGTTCTTTGAGATGCTGGGGAACTGGTCCTTCGGGGACTACTTCAAGGCGGAGGCCATCGAATGGGCGTGGGACCTGCTGGTGAACGTCTGGAAGCTTGATCCAGCGCGCCTGCATGTCACGTGCTTTGAGGGGGATGACGAAAACGGAATCCCCCGCGACACGGAAGCCGCCGAGTTGTGGAGCAGGCTCTGCGGAGTTCCCTCCGACCATATCCACTTTTTCGGGAAGGACAACTTCTGGGAGATGGGGGATACCGGGCCGTGCGGACCCTGCACCGAGATTCACATCGACCGCACCTCCGACAAATCGGGTCGGTTGCTGGTGGGGGGGGACGACCCGCGCGTCATGGAAATCTGGAATCTGGTGTTCATCCAGTACAACCGCAACCCCGACCGCAGCCTCACCCCTCTGCCTGCCCGACATGTGGACACCGGCATGGGCTTCGAACGCATCTGTCAGGTGCTCCAGGACGTGCACAGCAACTACGATATCGACCTCTGGCACCCGTTCTGGGAGCGGCTCTCTGAGCTGAGCGGGCGGGCGTACCGCGGGACATTCCCCAAATCCAACGCGCCAGACCCCCTCGCCGAGGCCGCCGACGCGCAGTTACGCACGGACATTGCGTTTCGCGTGATTGCCGATCACATCCGCTGCCTGACCTTCGCCATTACCGACGGCGCGACGCCCTCGAATGAGGGTCGGGGGTATGTTCTGCGACGGATTCTGCGCCGCGCCGTGCGTTTTGGGCGCCAGACGCTGGAATTGAAAGAGCCGTTTCTCCATCGACTGGTGGATGTCGTGGTCCAATCCATGGGTGAATCCTTCCCGGAGCTTCGGTCGTCCTCCGGGCGCGTCGTCGAGCTGATTCGAGAAGAGGAAGTGAGCTTCGGAAGAGCGCTGGATCGCGGGATCGAGCTTTTCGACGCCGCCGCAAAATCTGCGCTGGCCGATGGGCGCACGGTCATCTCCGCCGGCGATGCCTTCAAGCTTCATGACACCTATGGCTTCCCGGTCGATCTGACACAGCAGATGGCCCTTGAGCGCGGGATGACCGTCGATATCGCCGGCTACGAGCGGCTCATGGAAGAAGCCCGACAGAAGGCCCGCGCCGGGTTGCGAGCAGGGGATTCACCCGTCCAGCAGCTCCCGCCGGCCATCCTGGCGGAACTGCAGCAAAACGGCATCGGACCCACCGATGATTCCCACAAGTTCTCTGACCCGGACGAATCGTTGGATGCCCGTGTGCTGGCAATCTGGAACGGCAGCAGCCTGCAACCTTCGGCCGACGCCAGCGACGCCCGGGAAATCGCCGTAATTCTTGATCGCACCTGCTTTTATGCCGAGATGGGGGGCCAGGTGGGTGACCGCGGGCAGCTCGCTTCCACTCACTCCAATTTCAACGTGGAGACGACTCGTGCCGTGGGCGGTTACGTGTTGCACATCGGGCGGGTGGTGATCGGAACCCTCCATCAGGGCGATCCGGTCCGATGCATCCTGGCAGAGGAACGCCGCCGGATCATGCAGAATCACACGGCCACCCACCTCCTGAACTGGGCACTGCGCGAAGTGCTCGGTGACGACGTGCAACAGAAGGGATCGCTGGTTGCTCCCGATCGGCTTCGATTTGACTTCAGTCATGGGCGGCCCCTTGGGGATGGGGAGATCGCCCGGATTGAGGGGCTGTCCAACGAAGCCGTGAGGCGCGATCTGCCCGTGCATGCAGGCGAGGCGCCGCTGGATGAAGCCCTGAAGATCAACGGCCTGCGCGCGGTTTTCGGGGAGAAATACCCCCAGCGCGTCCGCGTGGTCAGCATTGGCACTGCCGTCGAAGAGCTGTTGAAGGCCCCCGGCGATGCCCGCTGGCGGCAGTTTTCCATCGAACTGTGCGGGGGGACGCATGTCGCCCGATCCGGACAGGTCGGTGCGATCGTGCTCACGAGCGAAGAATCGGTCAGCAAAGGGGTACGCCGGGTGGTTGCCCTCTCGGGCGACGCTGCCGCAAGCGCCTTGGCCGCGGGGCGGACTCTGGAAAAGGGACTTGAAGACGCGGTCGCAGCGTCGGATGACGAACTGAACGCGGTGGTATCGACCCTTCAGAAGCAGGCCACGGTCGAGAGCCTTCCCCTGACTGTGCGTCGGAAGGTTCAGGCGACCCTCGCAGAGCTCCATGAGAAGCTCAAAAGGCTGGAAAAAACCCGGAAATCTGCCAGCCAGGCGTTCAATGCCACGGAAGTCGCCGGACAACTGCTCTCCAAGGCCGCCGATTGCGGTGTCAGCAAGCTGATCGTGGAGGAGGTGCCAGGGGCATCGGAGGAGCAGTTGCGCTCCGTGCTGGACTCGATTCGCAAGCGCCAACCCGGTGTAGCGGCAATCCTCGCCTGCACCGACGGGGTGAAAGTGAGCTTTGTGGCGGCGGTCACAGATGATCTGATCACGAAGGGTCTGAAAGCTGGTGATTGGGTTCGCGAAGCGGCCAAAGCCACGGGTGGGGGAGGGGGAGGCAGGCCCCAGATGGCGCAAGCGGGAGGGAAAGACCCTTCGAAGCTTCCGGCGGCGTTGTCGGCGGCACGCGCGTACGCCTTGTCGATCCTGCAGCAGTCTTGAAAGGGTGGCTCGGCAACCAACGGGCTCGAGGCGACCGGTTCCAGATTGAGCGGTTTCGGCAGATTTTGCCGGTGTAACCAAGCCACGATCGGCCGGCGACGTGCATGCGATGGTGCCA
>JAVQWE010000038.1:0-7210 GCA_033579175.1 Phycisphaerales bacterium
GAGGGTCGCACGCGTCGGTCTGGAGCAGAACTTCATCACCCTCGGACTTTCACGGGATCTGCAGGTAAGACTGAGCAAGCGGAAGTTGCGAGGGCGTCAGGTGAAGCTCCAACCGGTGGAAAACCTGATGGTGAACGTCCGCAAGATCAAGGACCCCATCGAAATCGCCGCGATCCGCCGGGCCGTTGCCTGCGCTCAGGATGCGTATGCGATCGTCCGACGGGACCTTCGCATCGGAGCGATCGAAAATGACATCGCCGCGCAACTGGAGTATGAGATGCGCCGGCTCGGAGCGCAGCGCAGCAGCTTCGACACCAATGTCTCGGCCGGCGCCAACAGCTCCAAGCCGCACTATCGCCCCGGGCGTGTGCCGGTGACGGCGGATTCGGTGTTGCTGTTCGACTGGGGAGCGGTGGTGGATGGCTACTGCAGCGACATCACGCGTACCCATTTCGTCGGGCGTGCGCCGCCAAAGCTGCGGGAGGTCTACCGCATTGTGCTCGAGGCGCAGCGGGCCGCGATTGGCGCGATTCGACCGGGCACGCTGACCGGGAATGTCGATCGAGTGGCGCGGAACTTGATCGCCAAGGCCGGATTCGGGAAGAATTTCGGACATGGGCTGGGGCATGGCATCGGGCTGGCCATCCACGAGCTTCCCCGGCTCAGCCGCACCGCCAGGCCCGAGCCGCTTCAGCCGGGCATGGTGGTGACCGTGGAACCGGGGATCTACCTTCCGGGCGTCGGCGGAGTGCGGATCGAGGATGATGTACTGGTAACCGAGTCGGGCTGCGAAGTGCTGACCTCCCTGGATCAATCGTTCGAGGGCTGCAACCTTGAGTAAGAAAAAACCTGTATCGCGGTCTGCCCCTGCCGGCGGGCCGATGAGCGTCGATCTGCTGGAACAGATCACGCGGATCATGAAGGAAAACGATCTGAGCATGATCGAGCTGCGCGACGGGCAGCAGCGCATCCTCCTGCGGCGCGGGGCCGAGTACGTCCCGACGCCGGTGTCCGTCCCGGCGACGGTTCCCCAAGCTGCCGGCTCGCCCGCGCCCTCGCAGGAACGGACCGGGGCGCCGCCAGCCCCGGAGCCGGCCGGTTCAGACGACGAAGCCAACCTCGTCGCCATCAAAAGCCCGATGGTGGGCACGTTCTATTCCTCCCCCAGCCCTGACGCCAAGCCGTTCGTGACGGTGGGTTCCGTTGTGAACGAAGACACCGATGTCTGCATCATCGAGGCGATGAAGGTGTTCAACAACATCAAGGCGGAGGTCAGCGGAGTGATCGCTCGTGTCCTGGTGAACAACGGGCAGACGGTGGAATTCGGGCAGCCGCTGTTTCTGGTCAAGCCGGCCTGAGGAGTGCCCTTTTGAGCGTTCAGACGAACAAGCCAGGCTGCGAGGCATCCGGAAACCGGTGCGACCGCCAACCCGACAGTGTCGCTTCCGGCCCGTGCCTGCTGCGCCGCCCGACCGCATCGGGTCTTCGTTGAAATCCAATGTTTCAGAAGATTCTTATCGCAAACCGTGGGGAAATCGCGCTGCGGATCATCCGCGCCTGCCGGGAACTGGGCATCCAGACGGTGGTGGTGTATTCCACGGCCGATGCCGATGCCGCCTATCTGAAGCTTGCCGATCAGGCAATCTGCATCGGGGAGGCACCACCGGCCGAAAGTTACCTCAATATTCCGCGCATCATCTCCGCCGCCGAGATTTCGGACGTGGAGGCGATCCACCCCGGCTATGGTTTCCTGAGCGAGAAGCACCACTTCGCGGAAATCTGCCGCAGTTGCAAAATTGAATTCATCGGCCCACCGGTGGATGCGATGCTGGCGCTGGGCGACAAAGTGCAGTGCAAGAAGATTGCCCGCAAAGCGAGGGTTCCCACCGTTCCCGGCAGCGAAGGCGCCGTCGAGGATGAAGCGCAGGCGGTGAAAATCGCCCGGGAGATCGGTTATCCGGTCATCATCAAGGCTGCGGCCGGCGGGGGCGGACGCGGGATGCGCGTGGCGCACAATGAGATTTCCCTGCGTGCCGGGATCAAACAGGCACAGGCGGAGGCCGAAAACGCCTTCAAGGACCCCACGGTCTACATCGAGAAGTACGTGGAATTTGGCAGACACGTGGAGGTTCAGGTGATCGCCGACCAGCACGGTAATGCCTGCCACCTGTGGGAGCGGGATTGTTCCATGCAGCGGCGGCATCAGAAGCTGGTGGAAGAGTCACCCTCGCCCGTGCTCCGGCAAAGTGTCCGGGAAGAGCTCTGCGCCGCCGCCGTCAGGCTCATTCGCGAAGCTGGTTATTACAATGCCGGGACTGTCGAATTTCTGGTTGATCGGGACCAGAAGTTCTATCTGCTGGAGGTCAACGCGCGGATTCAGGTGGAACACCCCGTGACCGAGTGCGTCACCGGACTGGATCTGATTAAAGAACAGATCCGCGTGGCCTCCGGGCAGCCCCTCTCATTCCGGCAGAAGGACGTGGAACAACGGGGGCACGCCATTGAGTGCCGCATCAATGCCGAAGATCCGGCGCGGAACTTCGCGCCATTCCCCGGAAGAATCGAAGAATACCGCCCACCGGGAGGACCGGGGGTCCGGCTGGACAGCCACGTCTATGCCGGCTATCGCATCCCTCCCAATTACGACAGCATGATCGGCAAGCTCATTGTGCACCGACCGACGCGCGAACAGGCCATCGCCACGATGAAGCGGGCCTTGAGCGAATTCCACATCAGTCCCATTCGCACCACGATCCCCATCCATCTGCAGATCATGGAAAATGAGCACTTCCGTCGGGGAGAAGTGGATACCGGCTTCGTAGAGCGGGTGATGCTGCAACGGTGATGTTTACCGGCCGCAGCTGGAGGGAAGAGTCGCGGGTCGCTTCGTGAAATCCTTCACAAGCAGCGGCACTGGGGCGTAACTCATTGCCCGCAAATGACTTAACTACCTCAGAACATTGGCCGGCGTGTTCCGACGCCTTCGAACACTCCCCCTGCTTGCGACAGCAATCCGACGACGCGGGCGAACCCGCTCAGCCTCAGGCCGGAGCCATGACGTCCCCTGGGGCGGCCCTCAACTGGCCCCGGCAGGAACTGGCTCGGGCGCCTTGATGTTCAGCGAACTCCCGGCGGTCATCGCCGGAGGACGAGCGGTGCCTCCGGCGCCCGCCACCGCCCCACTGGCGCCGGCCGCGGCGCTGCTGGCGCTCTTCCCGGCACCTTTGCTGTCGGGCTGAAGCACCAGCGTCATTCGTCGGCCTTCCATCTTGGAGTCCCGCTCCACCTTGCAGACGTCTGCCAGCTCTTTCTTGATCCGGGCGAAAATCTCCCGCCCCAGCTCCAGATGGGCCATTTCCCGACCCTTGAACTGCAGCGTGAACTGCACTTTGTTGCCTTCTTTGAGGAATTCGCGGGCGTGATTGACCTTGATCTCCAGATCGTGGTCTCCGATGCGCACGGTCTTGATCTTCAGCTCTTTCAACTGACCGGCGCGAGAATGCGCCCGACTCTTATCCTGCTTTTTCTGCTGCTGATAGACCCATTTGCCGTAATCCATGATCCGGCAGACAGGCGGGCGAGCTGTAGGGGCAACCTCGACAAGATCCAGCCCGGCCTCGCGGGCGATACGCAACGCTTCGGCGGTCGGGACGACACCTACCTGGTTCTCGTTTTGATCGATGAGTCGGACGGGCGAGATGCGGATCTGCTCGTTCCTGCGGAAATGCGTGGAAATGGGCGGCTACTCCAAAAAACTGTGCTCCGTCCGGTGGGTGAACGTTCACCGCACTCACCGGAGCGATGGATAATATGTGTATCGGCACGTCGGAATGCAAGGATTTCCCGCAAATATTGCCGAATTCTCTGCTTTCTCCGGCAATCCCCGGGCCGGAAGGGCTGTCGCCCAGCCCGTCGAGGGCATAAGTTGTTTTCTGACAATGGTTTACGTCATTTGCGGACCGGGCTTTCCCGGGTGATCAACCCACGGCCATCCCGCCGGGTGGCTTGCCGGCCCAACCGCATTCCCCCCCGGCGTCAGCGGACGGGTCATTCGGGGATGAACCGGGTTCGGCCATCGATCCGCAGCACCGTCTCAGCCAGCAATTCGGCGCAGGTCTGAAGATCGCTCAACGAGCACATCTCCACCTGCGTGTGCATGTAGCGGTTGGGAATGCTGATCAGCGCCGTCGCCACTCCCGCGCGGGTCAGTTGCATGATGTTGGCATCGGTTCCCGTACCGCGCGGCGCCGCCGCCATCTGGATCGGCAGCTTCTTCTTCCGCGCCGTGGATACGATCAGATCGAACAGCGGCGGGTTGATGTTCGGACCCCGTTCCACCACTGCCCCCCCGCCCAGTCTGCATTCCCCGGCGACCTTCTTTTCTGCCCCGGGGTTGTCGGTGGCATGGGTGACATCCACGGCTATGCCTACCTTCGGATCGATCCCGAAACATGCGGTCTGTGCGCCCCGCAGGCCGATTTCCTCCTGCACCGTGGCAACCGCGTACAACGCGCAGCGGAGCTTTTTCGTCTCGACCGCCAGCCGAAGCGCTTCCATGACCACCCAGGTGCCGACCTTGTTATCCAGCCCCGGAGAGGCGATGAAATCATCCCCGATGCGGGTCAGACCGAGCCGGTACGTCACCGGATCACCGATCTGAACGCGCTTGAGCGTCTGGTTCTTGTTCTTCGACCCGATGTCAATCCACAGATCGGTCCTCTCGACCTTGCCCTGATTGCGCTCTTCCGGCTTCATCAGGTGGATGGGCTTGCGCCCGATGACGCCTTCCACCGGCCCGTTTTTCGTGTGGATTGTCAGCCGCGAACCGGGCAGAACGGTGTTATCGATCCCGCCGACCGCATCGAAGTAGATGTAGCCCTCGTCGCTTACATATTTGACCATCAGGCCGATCTGATCCATGTGCCCGGCAAGCATGACGCGCGGCCCTGCCTTCTCGCCGGCCATGACAATCACGTTACCGTGAACGTCGGTTTCGATCCGGTCGGCCCATTTGCTCATCCGGGCACGCACGATACGGGCGACTGGCTGTTCGAAGCCGCTGACGCTGGGGGCTTCTTCGATCTGCCGGAGGAAATCGAAGCTTTCCGGTTTCATGGGCATGAATGGTCCTTCCGCAAATTGCGGCAGACATACGCGGTCCGAGTGCATGTTGCAAGCCGGCCGAAGGGCTTTTCTCCAACGCGGCGCGTCGTGCATCGATGCTGCATTGGCACCACGGGTCAGGCCGCGTACCTTGAAGGGATGATTGACTCGAACCGGATTGCGCGTGCCGGGTTCTGGCGCGCGATGCTGCTGCTTATGGCGATCGCGTCGGCGGCGCGCGGAGGTGAGCCATTGGTTCATCACCCGGATCGCGACCCTGTGATCGGCGTAAATCTCTGGAGCGTCTACGCCGGACCCATGGGAATCCCCGCCTGGCAACAGCAGGTCCGAAGGATTCACGCGATGGGCTTTGGCGGGCTGACCATTCTGCCCCAGCTCTTTGTTGACCTTCGCACCGGGGAGGTGAGCCCGGACGATCCCACCCCGAACCCCACGTTTGGCGGTATGACCGATCAAGAGCTCACCGCGGCGGTGCAGGAGGCCAAGTCCCTGGGGCTTCTGGTGACGGTCTCGCCCACTCTGGAAGCGGCAAATCGGTCAATTTTCCGGGGGTTCATCGCCTTCAACGATGAACCTGCGCGCGATGACAACGGCCTAGACCTGCCGCAAATTGAGGATCGCTTCTGGACAAGCTACACCGCGCAGATCGTGCGACTGGCGCGCGTGGCTCAACTGGCGGGGGCAGATCGGTTCAACATCGGCGCAGAACTGGGCGCGCTCGACACGGATCGCCGGAATCAGCCCCGTTGGCAGGCGCTGATCGCTTCGGCTGATGCCGTATTTCAGGGCGAGCTGGGTTACACAACCACCCATTGGACTTTCGACCGCCCGGAAACAGCTCGGATGATCTGGGCCGACCCTAGAATCGATTACATCGGCCTCAGTGCGTATTTCCCCCTGGCCAGCGCCGAGGAGTCGTTCCGGAGCCATGAGATCGGCCGGGAAGCGTTCGTGCAGATTGTGCAGCGCAACTTCGCCCAAGCGTTGGATCGTCGCATCCTCAAGTTGGCCGAGCAGACAGGGAAGAACGTGGTGCTGAGTGAGGTGGGAATCACCCCGTTCGATGGTGCGGCCAGTGCACCCTGGAACTGGCAGCAGGGAGATGCGGCCCGCTACGACCCCGATGAGGCCGAATGGGCCTTGGAAGGCGTGCTGCGTGCCCTGGCCGGCAGGAAGGGGAGGATTTCCGCCGTCCACCTTTGGACCTGGGGCTGGCCCGGGGGATTCGCCGGCGAAAGGTTTTATATCAGTGACAATCTGGAGGATCTGCCTTCGACGGCGTTGGACGAATCGAAGATGGCACCGGCCAACCGACTGCTTCGAGCATACCTGAAGTCCCAGGCGCGATAAGACGTGACGGAAGATCAGACGGCAACCACGTCTGAGCATATCCGCGTGCGCCGTCCGGCGTTCAGCGGTGATACGCTTCTGCCTCGGCCAGTCGCTGCACCTGCTCGGATCGCTCCCGGCGGGCAATGACGATCAGCAGCAGGCTCCAGGCGGCGGTGACGCACAGGCTGAAGGGCATCTGAAGCAACGGCGGCAGCGAATAAATCATCGCCACCGCGGGAATCCAGAACACCCACGCTGGCAGCAGGATCGGCAGGACCGTCCGCACGTACCAGCCCCAGCCGAAACCCCGCAAGACCCGTTGAAAATCCCAACCGCTTTTTCGAAGCGGAAAGTAGACGGCGGCAATGGCGGTGCCAAACGTGGGAGTGAACACGAACTGATCGATCAGAGTTTTGGCAACGACCGTACGGAAATCCGGCTCCTCACCGAACATCCAGCCAAGCACGCGATAGAGCGTGTCCACCATCAGCGCCATGGCGACGAAGTAGATCGCGTCCATGAACAGTTCCCCCAGGCGGGGAAGGATGCGATGTCCGGGAAGCGTCAGGCGCTTGAACAGCTCGGGAATGACCACCCCTGCGACAAGTCCTCCGACGGCAGAGAAGCCGTAACCGAACCGCTGCTTCAACCGGGTGACATGCTCGCAGGCCTGGGAAACTGCTGGAATCGTGTAATACCCCACAACGAAGCCTGCCCCGCACAGCAGGATCAGCACAAATGGCAGCCATACCCG